>CAVDAU010000100.1:0-8541 GCA_963607015.1 Streptococcaceae bacterium | reverse complement strand
ATTAATGTCTCGGGACAACACGATTAATGTCCATTGAAAAACGAACCAGTAGTTCAAGTGACAACGAACTAGTAGTTCAAGTGGCATCGAACTAGTAGTTCATTTTTTTCAAACTAAGGTGCAGTATAGGAGAGTATAGATGGTGTGGGACGGGAGGGACGGGAGGCAAAAAGGCGGGTGTGTGTGCCACGAAGGCACACACACCCGCCTGTGTGTCGAGCGGTATCTCTCCGCGCGTGGGGAATCAGACCATGAGGACTGCAATCAGCGAAAGGATGGCATAGAACTCGGGCAGGGCGCAGTAGATCATGGTGTTGACCATGACATCGTGTCCCTGGGAGATGCCGTTGATACCGTTGGCAGCGAGCTGTCCCTGACGGATGGCAGAAACGAGGCAGACAGCACCGAAAGCGGCACCGATGCCGAGCATGAGCAGTCCGTCCTGCGCGTAGTCACGGCCGGTGGACATGAGGAATGCCACGAAGCCGTAGAGACCCTGCGTGGAGGGAAGCGCAGAGAGAATCATGTAACTTGCAGACTTTGAAGGGTCTTTCTTCAAGGCTGCTTCTGCAGCGTTGCCTGCGATTGTAGTGCCGTAGCAGCTACCGATACCGGAGAGGGCAAACATGAGTCCCAATCCGATGTAACCTAAAAGTACGTTGATGTCCATAGTGATTGATTTTTATTGATTTTGTTGTTTATTATACTTAGAGTTAACTGATTGCCTTGTTGCTGAAAGGGCGGTACATAGTGCCCGTGCCCTCGTAGCCCGAGTTCTTGAAATATTCCACGAAGTTGAGACGCAGAGGATGGACGAAGGCACTGATGCTGGACATGGCGATGTTGAACGTGTGTCCGAAGACCAGGATGAGGCAGCAGACTGCCCATCCGGGGACTCCACCGGCAGACTCCTGAACCATGAAGGCCAGCTGGTTGAACACGCTGCCGAGCATGCCTCCGGCAAGTCCGAGCGCATAGAGACGCATATAGGAGAGGGTGTCGCCCATAAGTCCCGTGGCCATGTTGTAGGTGTCCCACACGCCGGCACCGATGTTGATGAACACGTTGCGGTGCAGGTTGTTGAGCAGGTATATGCCTATGGAGGCTATGCCACCGATGACGATGAATGTCCACGTGGATATGTCTTCGGGCAGGACATGGAGGAACATGACCGTACCGACGACGGGGAACGTGCCGACGACGAGGAACCAGCCCCACTCGCTGAGTGCGTTCTTGAAGCCATAGCGCGTGGTGGCGACCAGTGCCTTGACGAGCATGGCGACAATGATATGAACCACGCCAATGCCGAGGGCGAGAACCATCTGCTTGTCGTAGGTGGTGCCGGGGATCTTGCCGGAGATCATGAACTCCTTGAAGCCGGCAGGCACCCATGCGGCATCGTAGAGGCTGACACCGAAGAAGGTGCCGAGCACCGAGCCGACGACGGCGGTGAACAGTCCCAGCGAGATGACGAGGTTGGCAATGCCACGCATGGAGGGCATCTTCTTCTTGAGAATCATGCCCAGGATGATGTAGACCACGCCATAGCCGGCATCGCCGAGGCAGAACGCGAAGAACAGCGAGAAGAACGGGGCGACGAGCGGCGTGGGGTCGAACTCGTTGTAGTCGGGCATGCCATACATGGCCGTGAGCCTCTCGTAGAGGCTCGTCCACCAGTTGTTCTTGAGCTTGATGGGCGGATTGTCGCCACGCACGGCATCGCGAATCTCATAGAAGACGCTGCCCCGGTCGAGGAAACTGCGCACGGCGGCTTCCGCATCGGCAGGTATCCAGCCCTCCATGAGGATGACTGCGCCCTCGGCCTGCGGCTCTCCGTCGAGACGCACCTTCATGAGGTCTATGTCGGCAGAAAGCTCCTTGTCGAAATGTGCCAGGGTGTTGTAGTTGGCGACACAGAACTGCGCCAGCTCTTCCTTGGCGGCAGCAATGGCGGCAACGGTCTGTTCGCGACGGGCGTTGAGCTGCGATAGGCTTTCCGAAGGCAGCTTCAGCGGCTCTATGCCGAGATTGGCATTCTCGCGGGAGACGACGACGAAGCCGATGTGGCTCGCCGACCTATGAATGACGACGACGTCATAATCCTCGCTCCAGCGGGGGTTGAACTCGCGCTCGGTGCACGAATAGAACTTGAGGTTGTAGCCGGCATCGGAGAGACGCTTCACGGACGACCGGTCGAAATCACCCCACGGACGGAGTTCGGCAATCTCCTTGTCGATGACGGGGAGCTGCTGCGAGAGGCTTTGGATGTTGCCGTTGAGGGTCTCGTACTGCCGCAACAAGTCATCGGCAGACAGTCCGCTGCGGACAGCCGGATCGGCCGGTGTCTTCATCTTGAACGACATGGACTTCATGGTCTCCTTGTAGACGGCACGCCGCTTGAGGGCTTCCTGCAATCCCGAGTCCATCTGTCCCTGCTGCCGTTCCTGCACGTGGATGACTCCCAGCTCGCGGATGCGGGCAAGGAACGTCTCGTAGTCGCGATGATAGATAAGGAACGTGAGTTTCTTCATTCGGGTAATCATGCCACGACCTCCTTTCTCTGCTCCTGATGAGCCTTCATTATCTTCTGGGACGACTTCGAGAGGTTCTCCTCGTCTTCCATGAATCTCTTGATTTTCCTGATGGCATCGTTATAGCCTGGAATCTGTACCTTCTCGAAGAGGTTGACCTTCTGCGTGGTCTTCTTCCTGGCATGTTCCAACAGGCTGAGCTTGGCATCCACAAATTCGCGCTCGATGGCGGTGTGAGCCAACGACTTCAGCAGTTCCGTGCCTTCAAGATACCACTCCGGCGAGTTGAACAGGCTGAACCGTGCCAACGAGAAGTCTATCTCGTCGAGCTGGGGCACACGCACGCCGGCAATCTTGCGGACGGACATGCGCACGTCGCCGACACGTATCAGCGAGGCATCGAACTCACTCCACAGGGCAAACATGGCTTCGTAGGACTGTATGCGGCTCTCAAGAGCCTCTTCCAGCTGCACGGCTTCGTCCTTGCAACGCTTCACCTCCATGCGCAGGGCACTCTCCTTGTTCTTGATGATGGGCAGGGTGCGCTGGCGCACCTTGAGCTGCTTCTCAAGCTGCTGGAGTGAGGTTTTATTGTATTGAAACTTTATAGCCACGGTGTGTGTATGATGAAAAAATGTTGTCTGTTATTTCTCTTTGGGCCAGTGCAGGTCCACAAACTCCTTCTTGATGTTGACCTCCTCGGGACGGAAGTACTTTCCGAAGAGCTTCCACGTCACGTCAAGCATCTCGGTGGTGTCGAGGTTGACGTCGATGGCAAGAAGCCGATCCGAATAGTCCTTGGCGAAGGCAAGCGTGCGCTCGTCGTAGTCGGTGAGGTCGAAGCCGTTCTCCTGCTTCGTCTTGGCATTGGCGGCATCGGCATACAGACGCACGGCGGCGTTCATGACCTGCGGGTGATCCTTGCGCGTCTTCTTCCCGACGACGTTCTGCTTCAGACGCGACAGTGAGCGGAAGGGGTCGACGATGACCTTGCCGATGTCGCTGTCGCGACGCAGGAAGAGCTGACCCTCGGTGATGTAGCCGGTGTTGTCAGGCACGGCATGGGTGATGTCGCCGCCCGAGAGCGTGGTGACGGCGATGATGGTGATGGAACCGCCGGCAGGGAACTGCACGGCCTTCTCGTAGATCTTAGCCAGGTCCGAATAGAGCGAACCCGGCATGGAGTCCTTGGAAGGTATCTGGTCCATGCGGTTGGACACGATGGCCAGCGCATCGGAGTAGGACGTCATGTCGGTGAGCAGGACAAGCACGTTCTCGTTGTTGCGGACGGCGAAGTACTCGGCAGCGGTGAGTGCCATGTCGGGCACCAGCAGACGCTCGATTGGAGGGTCTTCGGTGGTGTTCATGAAGCTGATGATGCGGCCGAGAGCACCGGCATTGGAGAAGACATTCTTGAAGAAGAGGTAGTCGTCGTTGGTCATGCCCATGCCGCCGAGGATGATCTTGTCGGCCTTGGCACGCATGGCCACGAGTGCCATGACCTGATTGAACGGCTGGTCGGGGTCGGCGAAGAACGGTATCTTCTGTCCGGACACGAGCGTGTTGTTGAGGTCAATGCCCGCAATGCCGGTGGCGATAAGCTCCGACGGCTGCTTGCGGCGCACAGGGTTCACGGAAGGGCCGCCAATCTCCACCTCCTCGCCTTCTATCTCGGGACCGCCGTCGATGGGGTCGCCGAAAGCATTGAAGAAGCGGCCGGCCAGCTGGTCGCTGACCTTCAGCGTGGGAGCCTTGCCGAGGAACACGACCTCGGCATCGGTGGGAATGCCCTGCGTGCCCTCGAAGACCTGCAACGTGACTTCATCTCCGGCAATCTTCACCACCTGGGCGAGCTTGCCGTTCACCTTGGCAAGCTCGTCGTTGCCAACGCCGGTGGCTTTGAGGGAAAGCGTGGCCTTGGTGATCTGAGTGACCTTGGTGTATATCTTTTGAAATGCTTTGGTTGACATCTTTCTATGTGTGTGTTTATTCGTTAACTCTGTGTTATTCGACAACGGCACGCTCCTTCACCATCGCCTCGATTTGGCTCTTGAAGTCATTGTACTTCTCAGACTTGTAGGGCGCGTAGTTCATCTGCTTGCCGAGGTTTATCAGCTTCTTGAAGTAGTCCATCACGTCGTTGAAGTTGTCGAAGTTGAAGCGGGTGTGGCAAATGCCGATGACGAGGTTCATGATCTCTTCCTGACGGTCGAGAGGAGTGACGGCATCCACCTCGTCGAAAGCATCCTGCTGGAGCACGACGAAGTCGATAAGCTCGGACTTCCAGAACGTTACGTGATAGTCCACAGGCACACCGTCATCGCCGAGGATGTTTATCTGCTCGGAGATCTCCTTGCCGCGCTGCAGACGTGTCTTCAGCTCGTTGACCTTGTCGAGCCACGTCTTGTCGATGCGCCGGGATATGTATTCCTGAAATTCAGGATATTCGACGTACTTGGAATAGGAGTCTATGGGGTTGACTGCCGGATAGCGTTTCCTGTCGGCACGATCCTGCTCCAAAGCGTAGAAGCAACGAGCCACCTTCTTGGTGTTCTCGGTGACAGGCTCCTTGAGGTTACCGCCGGCAGGCGACACGGTGCCGATGAAGGTGATGGAGCCGGTGTTGCCGTTGTAGAGGCGGACATAGCCCGCACGACCGTAGAAGTTGGAGATGATGGACGACAAATCCATAGGGAACGCGTCGGGCCCCGGAAGCTCTTCCATGCGGTTTGACATCTCGCGCAGAGCCTGTGCCCAGCGTGAGGTGGAGTCGGCCATGAGCAGAACCTTGAGACCCATGCTGCGGTAATATTCGCCAAGGGTCATGGCGGTATAGACGGAGGCTTCGCGAGCCGCCACAGGCATGTTTGACGTGTTGGCAATGATGATGGTGCGCTCCATGAGGCGGCGACCGGTGTGTGGGTCTATCAGTTCGGGGAACTCGGTGAAGATCTCCACGACCTCATTGGCACGCTCACCGCAGGCAGCGATGATCACGATGTCGGCCTCGGCCTGCTTGGAGATGGCATGCTGCAACACCGTCTTGCCTGTTCCGAAGGGACCCGGGATGAATCCTGTGCCGCCCTCGGTGATGGGATCGAGCGTGTCGATGACACGGACACCGGTCTCGAGCAGGCGGAACGGACGTGGCTTCTCCACATAATTGGTCATGGCGACCTTGACAGGCCACTTCTGAATCATGTTCACGCTGAGGTCATGACCGGAGGCATCGGTGAGCACAGCCACGGTGTCCTCGATGGTGTAGTCGCCCTCGGGGACTACGGACTTGACGGTATATTCTCCCTCAAGGCCGAACGGAGCCATGATCTTCAGCGGCTGGTGGTTCTCCTCGACCTGACCTAACCAGTGGGAAGCTCTGACCTTGTCGCCGGCCTTCACGATGGGCACGAAGTGCCATTTCTTCTCTTTGTCGAGCGGATAGGTGTACTGTCCGCGCTTCAGGAATACGCCCTCCATCTTGTCCAAGTCGTTCTGCAGACCGTCGTAGTTCTTGGAAAGCATTCCGGGGCCGAGTGTCACCTCAAGCATGTGGCCGGTGAATTCAGCCTCGGCACCGACCTTCAGGCCACGGGTGCTCTCGAACACCTGGACATAAGCATGAGAACCCACCACCTTAATAACCTCGGCCATCAGTCTGTCGCCACCGGTCGTGATGTAGCAGATTTCGTTCTGCGCCACGGGGCCGTCGACATTGAGGGTCACCATGTTGGATATTACTCCACTAACAGTTCCTTTTGTTGCCATATAGATATTTGATACTATTTTTTATTTTTTTAATCAGATTTCATCGGGAACCTTGACATCATTCTTGAACGAGGCAATGATGTCGCGGAACATTCTGTTTCCCTTGTCCTTGTCGAGAGACAGCCAACGCTCTACCAGCTCGACCTGAAGGAGGAACACGTACAGACGCTCTATGGAGAAATACTCGAAGAATGTCTTGTCTTCCATCCACTTCCACTTGAGCTGGTCGACCTTCTTCTCACGCTCGATGAGGTTGTGCGTCTCCCCTATCTTCAGCACCTCGTCAAGATAGTCAAGCTCTCCGGCAAGGCCGAAGTCTCTCGCATTTGAGGTCTTGAGGGCTTCGCACACGGGCGTGTCGCCGACAATGACCTGCGGGATCTCTATCTTGAACTTCCTGGCATTGATGGCGGAAAGTATGTTTTTCACGTTCAGGTTGAATTCAAACCACGACGACACAAAAGCGTTCCTGCATTTCATGGCATGAGAATAGTACAGTGCCGACAGCTTATCCTCAAGCGCAATCTCATCGACAGTAGCGTCGCCCTCTTTCTGCCTGAAGTAGTCCACGATGAACGCAACCATGTACTTTGGCAAGCCGTGGGTGGCAGAGATGACTCCGTCGTCTTCCTTGTACTGCCTGATTACATCCAGAAACTGTTCCGCCTTGAACATGCCGCGCGGGTCTGTGGCAGCGGCATTGTCCTTCAAGAGGGTCAGCAGATTGCGGTTGTCATATTGCAGATAGAAGAGGTCTACCAGTCTCTTGTCAGAGCCGGACAATAAAGGATAGAACTCCGTCTTGAAGTCAGCAACGGTATGATTCAACTTGTTGTCTTCCAAAGTAAGCTCCGGAAGTCCTGTCACCAAATAATAATACTGACTCATATAAGAGAGGTCTTTATTTGAACAACAGATCGACCAACCGGGGACGGAGGAAGTCTTTCAGGTAGTTCTCGAACTCCTCCTCGCCGAAGTCCACCTTATAAGAACCGTCGGCAGGCGATATGGAGAACAGGGTCTTCATGCCATTGACCTGCTCTATCTTCACGCCCTTGTCCAGCAAGTCCTTTGCCTGCGCAGCGAAGAACTTCTTCAGACCCTCGGCATCCCCTGTAGAGATGGTGATGGGTTCTGTCGTCGACCACTGCTTTGCCAACGAAAGGATGAATGAATTGAGGTAGTCCTTGTTGTTGGTGAAATCCTTGACGTCTGCACTTACGATCTTGTCCGTGATGAGCGTGGCGATTTCGGACTTGAGGGCATTCACCGACTGTCCGGCAAAAAGTTTCAGCTCCGACTTGGCATTCTCGCTCAGTTCGTCTGCGGACTTCTTGGCCTCGGCAATGATTGCGTCGGCCTGCGCCTGAGCTTCTTCCACTATCCGTTTTGCATCTTCCCGGGCTTTAGATACAATCTTCTGAGCTTCGACATTGCCTTTCTCCACGCCCTCGTGATAGATTTTATCAGTCAGCTCTTGAATTTTATTTTCCATTATTAAGCAGAAGTTATATTATTTATTAGATTCGGTTATGACAGCGGTGAGCTGCTTTCGGGTCTAAAGTTAGTAATAATAATTTCACAGATGCACAAACCTGAAGTAAAAATCGCTCTTTAATGACAATTTTTAATAAAAATAACATTCTTGCTGACTATATAATGGCACATTACGCCCATAACGCCCATGATGCGAAACAAAAAGGCAAGACTTGATGCTTTGCATTATGCAGCGGAGGCGTGTTTTCGCCGCATAATAAGATGGTACACATAAATTTCAAGGTAAGAGCAAACTCCACGATGGACTTCGACAAATACGAAGAAGACATCAATTGGAATACATAGCCGGTACCAAATACATGAAACTCCGGTACCGGCTGCTTGAAACTCCGGTACCAATTATATGAAACTCCGGTACCAAGTAAGCGGTACTGAAAACGGTACCGGAAGCGGTGATGGGTTCAGTAGAAAACACCTTCCGAACCAAGTATGTTTGACTAAGGGGGCTTACTCTCGGAAAAGCAAGTCAGAACCATTCTACAAGGCTTCGGGATGGATATTTGTATTCTTTTGAGTTTTTAGCGGACAGCAACAAAAATTTATCGCGACAACTTTTAAGGTTATCGCGATAAGGTTATCGGTTCATCGAAAAGCTCACTTTCAGTGGTACGTGGGCATTATGAACGATGTGGGTAATGTATATTAAAAGGGGAGTGAAATCGGATTGCCGTTAATGTGCCACCAGACC
>CAVDAU010000099.1:0-8549 GCA_963607015.1 Streptococcaceae bacterium | reverse complement strand
CTTTACGTACTTTTGATTAAACCAATAACAATACTTCTTGACCATACCGCCATTTGGATTCTCGGTCATATCATCTGCAACTCTTGCCTTTGGGCGAACATGGAAGTTCCGGTCATCCTTTGCGTTCCAAAAGTATTGTGGGGCAATATGATTGTCCAATACATTTTGTCGGATGTTATCCCAGTATTCTTGTGCCACTTTGAGGTCTTCTTGTGGCATCGTCCAAAAAGCGACTTTTCCCAATTTATATTCAGGTTCGGTCTTGCCATTTGGCAGTTGCAAAACGTTGTCAGTCTCACGGAATATAACGAACAAGAAACGATTCGTAAATAGTTCGTACAGTCTTGAATCCGTCCATTCCTCGCAATCGAAAACTTCTTGGTAGTCGATGTTCTCAAACGACATGGCTTCCTTGATGCTTCCTGTTTTCTTGACACGAATAGTTTTCATTGTAAGTCCTGACTTCTCAAACTCCTCAGACTTGTTAACATTGCTCACATTGCCTTTTCCTGCTATCGTGTTCGACACGATAAAGTATTTTGATTTCGAGTTTGAAGGCTCTATGTTGAGCATTTTGCATATTTGGCGGTAGGTCTTACCGCAATATTCCTTAAATCGACCCAACAATATTCCGTCAACAGAATTGCTTCTCAATTCTTCGACCGTGAACATCGTTTCCATTGTCGGTTGCGGTATCTCATAATTGCAATAAGCACCATCAACATTATTTTTCTTTACCTCATCAAGTACAATGCGCATGTATGCCGTCTTTAAACTCCATGCACGACGAGGTGCACCTGTTTCATTGTTGTGCTGAGGCATGAGGGAGTCACCCTTTTGACCTTTTCGGCAAGCACCAAGATACATCGTGTCACCTTCTGACAAAGTATGTGCTTGTCCATTTCTTATCTTGGTGATGATGGTCTCGTAATCCTTGCGGATAATCAATAAGTCTTTCTCCGGAATCTTCCACAATACAGCGAACAGAAACTGCAAGTCAAGTTTGGGAACCTTTGGATTATGCAGATAAAACATAATAAGCATAATCAAGCATTTCTGATAGAAGTGAGATTCCTCAAAAGTCTTGTTCCAATCTGCCGTATAGTTAATCATACTGCAAACAAGCCTCTCCTTTATCAGCAATTCTTTCTTGACAGATTCTTTCAGCGGAGTACATTTCAACTCTGCATTTACAAAAGCAAAGTCTGCTTCTTGGCAAGAGTTGAGGTCGTACTTGAAGAATAGTTCTTCCACCAACTGTCCCAAACTTCCTTTTCCCTTATGCACTTCGGCATCAGGCGCAAAGTCTCGCAAGCACTTATTCACCAACTGCTTGCTGTAATTGAAAATGGACGAAATATCCTTTTCGTTGTATGGTAAGTTTGTCATTTGCCTGTTTTGTATATTCATTTTAATCCACTCGAATTCGATGGGGTTAAATCACACTATAATGTTTTTAAATGTATCGAAATGGTACTTTTAATCACATTCAATGCTGCTTCCGTTTATGGGGAAACAGCATTGAATTTTCAGAGATCGAAACCGCCGGTTTATGAGACGAAGACCACGGGTTTCGACAAGTCAAACCACAGGGTCACTGCGACTGGAACGCCTTGCGGCGCAACACGAAGCTCTTGCTGAGGTATTTCTCGCGCACGATTTCGTTCTCCGACAGTTCCTCCGGCGTGCCCTGAAACAGTATGCGACCCTCAAAAAGCAGGTATGCACGGTCGGTGATACTGAGGGTTTCCTGCACGTTATGGTCGGTTATCAGGATGCCGATGTTGCGGTACTTCAGCTTCCAGACAATCTGCTGGATGTCTTCCACAGCGATAGGGTCGACACCGGCAAAGGGTTCGTCGAGCATGATGAAGCGCGGGTCAATGGCCAAACAGCGTGCAATCTCCGTGCGCCGCCGCTCTCCGCCCGACAACTGGTTGCCTTTGTTCTTCCGGACCTTCTGCAAGCGGAACTCGGACAGCAGACTTTCGAGCCGTTCCCTCTGATACGCAAGCGGTTTGTCCGTCATTTCGAGCACCGAGGCGATGTTGTCCTCGACACTCATCTGTCTGAAGACCGATGCCTCCTGCGGCAGATAGCCTATTCCCGCCTGGGCACGTTTGTAGACAGGAAAGCCGGTTATGTCTTCGTTGTTCAGGAAGATGCGGCCTTCGTTCGGTTGAATCAGGCCTACGGTCATGTAGAACGACGTGGTCTTGCCGGCTCCGTTCGGGCCGAGCAGTCCCACGATTTCTCCCTGCTTCACGTCTATCGAAACATGGCTGACCACTGTCCGCCTGCCGTATTTCTTCACCAGATCTTCAGTGCGCAGCACCATCCGTCCGTCGGACGTGCCGCTCGCCTTTTCCGTATCTGCCGTATCATTCAATGGCAATCCTGCCTTCTCTTCGTCCATGTCGGTTTTTATTTTGAAGCAAAAATAGGGAAAATACGTCTATTTGGCGTACTTTTGCGTGACAATAAGTTCTAAATAATGATTAAAGCCTTAGCCGAAGTCGGACGCTACATAATGCTTATGGGACGTGTTTTCTCCGTCCCCGAGAGGTGGCGGATGTTCTTTCGCCAGTACTACAGGGAGGTGGAACAGCTCGGGGTCGGGTCTATCGGCATCGTGTTGCTGATTTCTTTCTTCATCGGAGCGGTCATTACCATACAGATAAAGCTGAATATCGAGAGTGCGTTCATGCCGCGATGGACCGTGGGATACGTCACGCGCGAGATTATGCTCCTTGAGTTTTCATCGTCGATCATGTGCCTTATCCTTGCCGGAAAGGTGGGTTCCAACATTGCCTCGGAGCTTGGCACCATGCGTGTCACGCAGCAGATAGACGCACTCGACATCATGGGCATCAACTCGGCAAACTTCCTCATCCTGCCAAAGGTTGCCGCGCTCGTGTCGTGCATCCCGATTTTGGTGACGTTCAGCATCTTTGCAGGCATTCTCGGAGCGTTCTGCACGTGCTGGTTCGGCGGAATAATGACGGCAGTCGACCTCGAGTACGGACTGCAATACGAGTTTGTGGAGTGGTTCGTGTGGGGCAGCTTCATCAAGTCACTGTTTTTCGCATTCATAATCGCCAGCGTGTCATCGTTCTTCGGCTACTCCGTCGACGGCGGTTCCATAAGTGTCGGCAAGGCATCGACCAATGCCGTGGTGACAAGCAGCGTGCTGATTCTCTTTGCAGACCTGATGTTGACAAAGATTCTGGCATGAAGCGGCCGTGATACCAAACGTACAGCAATGATAGAGCTTAGAAACATACATAAATCTTTCGAGGACAAGGAAGTCCTTTCCGACATCAGCGCAGTGTTCGAGAACGGGAAGACAAATCTCGTAATCGGACAAAGCGGATCGGGAAAGACCGTGCTGATGAAGTGCATCGTGGGACTGCTCGCGCCCGACAGCGGCAAACTGCTCTACGACGGACGCGACTTTCTGGTCATGGGGAAGCGCGAGAAGAAGTCGCTGCGCAAGGAGATGGGCATGCTGTTCCAGAGTTCCGCACTATTCGATTCCATGACGGTGCTCGACAACGTGATGTTTCCGCTCAACATGTTCAGCAATGACACCTTGCGCGAACGAACGCGGCGTGCCATGTTCTGCCTTGACAGGGTCAATCTGTCCGAAGCCGCGATGAAGTATCCCGGCGAGATAAGCGGCGGAATGCAGAAGCGTGTGGCAATAGCGCGAGCCATTGCACTGAATCCGCAGTATCTTTTCTGCGACGAACCCAACTCCGGACTGGATCCGAAGACGTCGCTTGTCATCGACGAACTGATACAAGGGATCACGCATGAATATAACATGACGACCATAATCAACACCCACGACATGAATTCCGTGATGGGTATAGGCGAAAACATAGTGTTTATCCACCAAGGACACAAGGAGTGGGAGGGGACAAAGGACGACATCATAACATCGGACAACAAGATTCTCAACGATTTCATCTTTGCTTCCGATTTGTTCAAGAAGGTGAGGGAAGTCGAAGAGCATGAAATGACAGAGGGCACGCAAAGCGTGCCCCCACAGTCAAAGGAGTGAGTTTCTCCTCTTTACTTTTGCCTTATGAATATGTTTATGGGCGTTCCGTTGAAGTTCCACTTTGCCCGCAGCTTGTTTTCCAAGTAGCGTCTGTACGGTTCGCGCACATATTGCGGCAGATTGGCAAAGAATACGAACGAGGGAACCTGCGTGTTCGGCAGCTGTGTCACGTATTTTATCTTCACCATCTTGCCTTTTGTCATTGGTGGCGGATATGCTTCTATGAGCGGAAGCATCTCTTCGTTGAGCTTTGCCGTGGAGACTTTGTTCTGCCGGTTCTTGTAGACCTGACGTGCCGTTTCAAGGATTTTCAGTATCCGCTGCTTGGTCAGTGCCGATCCAAAGATTATCGGGAAGTCCGAGAACGGAGCGAAACGCGCACGAATGGCATCGATAAACGTGTTCATAACCTTGTCCGACTTATCCTCAACCAAGTCCCATTTGTTCACAACCACAACGAGACCTTTCATGTTCCTTTGGATCAGTGAGAAGATATTCAGGTCCTGACTTTCAATACCGCGCGTGGCATCGAGCATCAAGACGCAGACATCGGAGTTCTCGATGGCACGGATTGAACGCACAACCGAATAGTATTCCAGATCTTCCGTTATCTTGTTCTTCTTGCGGATGCCTGCCGTATCGACCAGATAGAAGTCGAACCCGAACTTGGTATAGCGGGTATATATCGAGTCGCGCGTGGTTCCGGCAATGTCCGTCACGATGTTCCGGTCTTCTCCGATAAAGGCATTTATCAGCGAAGACTTGCCCGCATTAGGCCGTCCCACGACCGCGATGCGCGGTAGTTCTTCTTCCAAAACCTCCGAATCCTTCTGGAAAAGACCGACAAGTTTGTCAAGCAAATCGCCCGTACCGCTTCCGGTTGCAGCGGAAATGCAGAACGGGTCTCCTAATCCTAAGCTGTAGAACTCTGCCGAATTGTACTGCAGCTCGTTGTTATCCGTCTTGTTGGCTACAAGAATGACGTTCTTCTTACAGCGTCGCAGTATGGTTGCGACATCGGAATCCAAATCGGTAAGGCCGTTCATCACGTCAACAAGGAACAGAATCACGTCGGCTTCATCGACAGCAAGCAGGACTTGTCTGCGTATTTCTTCCTCGAATATGTCTTCCGAATTAACCACCCATCCTCCGGTGTCTATGACGGAGAACTCCTTTCCTGCCCATTCCGACTTGCCATACTGACGGTCGCGTGTAGTGCCGGCTTGCTCATTCACTATCGCCCTGCGTGTTTTTGTCAGGCGATTGAACAACGTAGACTTGCCTACATTGGGGCGTCCAACTATAGCTACTATATTTCCCATCGTTTATCTTGTTATGTAAAGGCCTCCCTGCGCGGCAAGACTCTCTGTCAATCTCTTTGATTATACCCGAAATTGCGCAGTTCCTTGTCCGAGCTGCGCCAGTCTTTGTCGACCTTGACGAACGTTTCAAGGAAAACTGACTTGCCGAAGAACTTCTCCAAACTGAGCCTTGCCTCGGTCGAAACCTTCTTCAAGGCTCGTCCCTGATGGCCTATTATTATTCCCTTCTGTGACTCCCTCTCGACGTAAATCACTGCCATTATATGTATGGAGTTCTTGCTTTCCTTGAATTGTTCGATGACGACCTCCACCGAGTAGGGAATCTCTTTATCGTAGTACAGCAGGATTTTCTCCCTGAAGATCTCCGAAGCGAAGAAACGCGCCGGTTTGTCGGTGAGCTGATCCTTGTCGAAATAGGGGGGAGAATCGGGTATCAAGTCCTTGACACGCTTAAGCACCACGTCCACATTGAACTTGTTTGATGCCGAAATTGGAATGATCTCGGCCTTCGGGAGCAGTGCGTGCCAAGTCTCTACCGTCTCCTCAAGCTGTTTCTGATTGGACAAATCAATCTTGTTGACCAGCACAATAACAGGGACATCAAGCTCCGAGACCTTGTCTATAAAGTCCTTGTTCTTCTCCGGCTCCTCAACTACATCAGTGACGTACAGCAGCACATCAGCGTCGACCAATGCCGATGTTGAGAACTCGAGCATGGATTCCTGCAACTTGTACTGCGGTTTCAGCACTCCGGGCGTATCGGAGAATACAATCTGCACATCATCCGTATTATAGATTCCCATGATGCGGTGACGGGTGGTCTGCGCCTTGAATGTCGCGATGGAAATCTTCTCGCCCATCAAAGCATTCATCAGCGTGGACTTTCCCACATTCGGATTGCCAACAATATTTACGAAACCGGCTTTGTGCATCGTTCCCTTACTCTTCAAAAAAAGCGCATCGTATATTGGAATATGACGCGCTTCTTCATGTTATCAATTACAAGCTGCTTACTCTTTGTCCTGTTTGTCGTCGTCAGTTATCTTTTGGGCATCGACAGAATCGCCGTCATAGCCCCATATCAAGTACGTTGCACCCCAGGAGAATCCGGCTCCAAAAGCTGTGAGGATAATCTTGTCTCCCTTCTTGAGGATGCGTTCATAGTCAGTCAAACACAGCGGAATGGATACGCAACTGGTGTTTCCATAGCGTTCTATATTGACGAGGAACTTATCCTGCGATATGTTCAGCATCTTAGACACCGCGTCTATAATCCTCAAGTTTGCCTGATGCGGGACAATCCATTTCAGGTCTTCAACTTCCAGGTCATTGCTTTCCATAACCTTTGCTGAAGCCACCGCCATATCCGTCACGGCATGTTTGAAGACCGGCCTGCCGTCCTGATAGATGTAGTGCATCTTATTGTCCACCGTGAAGTAAGACGGGGGGCAGACAGAGCCGCCGGCTTTCATGTGAAGCGAAGGGAGTCCGAGACCGTCCGTCCGCAGGTAAGAGTCAATAACGCCAATCTTCTCGCTTGTCGGCTCAAGGAAACAAGCCGCAGCACCGTCACCGAAAAGCGGACAGGTTGCGCGGTCTGTATAATTCACCATGCACGACAGCTTCTCCGCACAGACAACGAGAACCTTCTTGTATCTTCCTGAACGTATGAAGTTCGTGCCGACCTCCAACGCATAAAGGAATCCGCTGCATGCAGCCTCCAAGTCAAAGCCAAAGGCGTTCTTCAGCCCCAACTTGCCACAAAGGATCGAGGCCGTGGAGGGGAAATGATAATCAGGAGTGGTGGTTGCAACAATCAAGAGGTCTACATCTTCAGGATTGGCATTGGTCTTGCTGAATAGCTTCTTGCAAGCCTTCCTTGCCATATATGAACTGCCTAGACCTTCTTCCTTCAGGATATGACGCTCCTTGATACCCACATGAGACATTATCCACTCGTCATTGGTATCAACCATCTTGGACAACTCTTCGTTTGTCAAGACGTAGTCAGGCACATATCCGGCGATTCCTGTTATAACAGCATTAATATTTTCCATCACAATGCGACATCTCTTAATCGGCTACAAACCGAAGTGTAGGAAAAACATCCATGGTTTTTCTTACACTTCGCTAACTCTCTCTCTGACGGACAACCGCTTAAACGGCGGTTTCCTTCTCTACCGCCAGCTTGCCGCGATAATAACCGCAAGCGGGGCAAACGGTGTGATACACATGCCATTCTCCGCAATTAGGGCATACAGCCAATGTGGGAGCTACTGCTACATCATGTGTTCTTCTCTTTGCAGTTCTGGTTTTTGACTGCCTTCTTTTAGGATGTGCCATCTTATAAGTATTTTAGTTATTGTTTAATAAATTCTTCAATCCGTTCCAACGCGGGTCTGTTCCCGTACCGTCAGCGTATGTTTCTCCCGTGTTCTCCACATCTGCATCTTCGGGGATATGCCCCTCATGCTGCTTCAGGAGGTTCATCATTTCGGGGTTACACTCTCCCGCAGGATGTATATGCTGTATCGGAATGGCAAGTGCCGCGAACTCGTATATCAGCCACGCCACATTTATCACTCCTTCTGTCTCAGGTACAGTGATTACGTCACTCCCGTCATCCCTATACTCCGAGCCGAACTTCACTCTCACTTTCGCCTCGGTAGATATCGGCTGAACCATATCGTCAAGACAGCGATCGCAAGATATGACAACCTCTCCGTTTATGTCAAAAGACAAGTCGAAGACTCCGGCAAGTTTCTTGACACGCAAGCGCACATCAAGATGCCCTCCATTTATCTCTACTTGCTCAAGACTTTGAAAGAGGTCATCATCAACAGAAAAGTCCATCTCACAGACTTCCTCTTCCATTGACTTAAAATCTACAATATAGTCACTAAGATCGCTCATCTGCCTCCACAATTCGGGCTGCAAAGTTACAAATAAAAATCAGAGACACACGTCTTTCTATTGCATTTCTTTATCGTTTTTCTGCTGTCCATCGCGCCATCTCCCGAGGGAAGAGGGAAGTCCGACGGAATATAAGTTATTGAAGAGCTTGTCATTTGTCGAGAATATATCCATCGCGCCCATAATGTTCCCCATTCCTAATTCCTAATTCCTAATTCCTAATTCCTAATTCCTAATTCCTAATTCCT
>CAVDAU010000098.1:0-8606 GCA_963607015.1 Streptococcaceae bacterium | reverse complement strand
AAATCAAGTCGTTCCGAGCGAACCTTAGAGGGGTTGTTGACAAGAAGTTCTTCCTTTTTCGCATTGCGAATCTTTTCGCCTATCCCCACTAATTTTCTACTGACCCGAGATTTCTTGCAAATCCTTACCGGAAAATCATCGGCTCAAGTTTCGGATATAGTAGAAGCCATGCTGCTTAAAGTGTCCAATATTGCTTTGCGTATTCGGCTATCAGCCGGTGTGTCTCTGTACCTACATCGAAAAAGTCAGAAATGCCCACCTGAGTTTCTATGAAAGTCTTCAGGTCGTCATCCTGTTCCACCACATCAACGAAAGGCTGAAAGCCCTTATGACACATCACCCTTGCCAGGAACAAATCCATATTGGCGATAGTATGAAGAGCTGATGACGAACCACCGGCTTCAATCACAAAACGCACCACCATTCTATCCGCAATCCGCTTCAATTCAGAGTCATCAAACTTTGAGTAAACATCCTTCTGCGATATGATTTGACCTATCAGAGGCTCCAGAAAATACCCAACAGGGTTTTGGTACTCTGCAACACCCTCTTCCCCAAGTTTCACTCTTGACACGAACTTCTCATAGCGGTCGCATACGACCTCTGCAACATCGTCTCTCTTCAACAGTTCCGAATAAGCATTGCATTTGTCTTTTGTGTCGAGGAAAGCCTGAAGGTAAGTGCTCTCGGTAAGATACACCCTGTCTACGAACCCGGGGAAATCGATTATAGACTGGAACACTCCCTCTGTCGACATCGATGCCAATGTGGATTCAGGTATTTGGTTGGCCTTGTCCACGGCATCCCATCCGCCCTCAGAATAGAGTGCATTCCATTTCTCATTCTCCTGAACAGGGACTACGGGATACTTGTACATATCTGCCGGACGCGGCATGCCGGTAACGCCACTCTCTGAGCAATCTATCAGTTCCTGATAGGAAACGGCGAAGGTTCCCTCAATAGAAGCCTCAGAGGCGACACGGCTCATCTCGGCTGCGGAGCGATTATCAAAACCTTCATCACTATCCTTACTACAGCCGCACAAAAGCAGCGATACCGCCGCTGCAAGCATGAAAATATTCCTATTCATCTCAGTTTATGGTATTAGAGTTAGACATTAAGTTCCTTTTAAATTCCATAGATGTTAACATAGCAGTATGCTGTGTAAATGAGGCTACTGCCACTATAGACTTTGCACGTGATGCGCAGAAGACCGCCTGAATCTCCACTGTCAAGGTAAACACTGACATCTGCTCTGCCATTGTGTGGCCATATATACCAGCGATTACACTCTCCCGAAAATTCGGCAGACCAAGTATAACTTGTTGGAGCGGTTGCGTGGTCAACATAAAGATTCAATGCTGCGCCCGCATACCCTCCGGAGGGACTTAAGGATATATTCCCTGAGTAACATTTCCAAAAATACATACCCGACATGCAATGTCCCCCTTACCAATGTTTGAAAGAGGCATTGTGCTTATCGTATTCAGATTATATAATGCAAGTTTCGTAAGCAGAGACGTTGCATTGTCTTTTCGATTCGCAAGTTCTCGCATACCATTAAAATCGTTTGAGACTGATTTAAAGCCTGTCTCTAAATTGTCGTAGGCAAAGACATCATATACGAGAGGATAATTCAAGCAAAGCTCTACAAGTGTTTCTGTCGATACGGAGCTAAGAATGTCTGAAGGAATTTCACACGCAAACCGCATCTCGTCGCGGGACGAGAAAGCTGCCCACTCTGCACTCCCCGGCTTGACAGGATAATCCCATGATGTAGTCTGAGCAAATAATTGCGCATGAAATGCGAGACTGAAAATGAAGGCAACGGCAAATGTTTTCATGGCGACAAGTATTTAGGGTTAACATTAGCGGATTATATAGTTTCCACACCACTCTCTGCGGCAAATATATACATATATAACAAATACGCAATTTTCTTTAGATTTTTTCACCAAAAGCTATCGCGGAATGAACTATACCGGCATCCTTTTAATGGCTTAATTGTCATGCGAGCATACATTCCAAGTCATGTCAGGGGATATCTGCCGGCCTGTAGCGTCTCTACAAAGAAAAAGTGGCAATATTGCCAAAAATTCTTTGTAACTCGATTATCGTGCAAATAAAAAGAGATTCATACCTACAGCAACTTATTGACGGCAAGCAGAACGGGTTGATAAAGATGTTATCCTTGTTGGCCAACACTCTGGCGTGCCAATTCCAACGATATATATTTGTGAGGGTCAATGATATAAATGATTAGGTGCTATAACCTAAAATGTTGTACGAAGACTACTCAAGTCCTTTCACATCGTTCGATGTGAGCATTCACAACGGTCGATGTGAACGTTCACAACGTTCGATGTGAGCACTCACATCGGTCGATGTGAGACGACTTGAGTCGGCCTCAAGACCAATGCCGGTGCTGTTCTGCAAGGACATCAGTCCGCTGAATTTAAACGGAATTTAGGCGGATCTCACGTTACGTTTTACGTTGAGCACCCAACATCCAACACCCAAAAGCCCAACACCGATATTCATGTCCTGCGGCGCACGTTGTCCGTGCAGGTGATGTTCAGATTTCGTTGGTGCGATAATCGATGCCGTGGTCGACGTAGGCGACGGCACGCGCCTGAGACGTTATGGCATCGCGGTCGTGGCTGACGAGGATGATGGCGCAGTGGCTGTTGATGTCGCGCAACACGGTCTGCAGGTGTTCCTGGAACTCGCGGTCGAGATATGTGTTCGGTTCGTCGAGTATCAGCAGTTCGGGACGGTCGATGATGGCACGCGACAGGAGAGGACGTTAAGGCTGTCAATCCGCAGATTGCATCACCGGCAATCATTGCCGATATTCGTGAGATATTAGAAGAGACTGTCAAGGACGGATTGGGCAAGCAGGCGATGCCGGACAAGTTCTTCGTGGCAGGCATGAGCGGTACCATCTCCAATGAGGACGGCACGCTTACGGCAGACTTCTGCGGCTACTTCCCTGCGGAGAGTCCTGCATATACGGTTCTTGTCTCGGTGCATCGCAAGGAAATACCTGCGTCAGGCGGAGCTATGGCAGGAACGATATTCAAGGAGATTGCGGAACTGCTGCATAGGCAGAGATGATTCCTATTGATATGGCTTTGCCACATAAAGGCGGGGGCAACTCTACGAAGGGGATGCTTGGCAAAAAAGACTAAAAAAACATATCATCGGCTGTAGGTTGCGTTTATTGTTGCTACTTTTGTCCTTGATAACAAAAAGAACACTTTAAATACACATTTAGCTATGATGAAAAAAATCTGTTTTCCTCTTTTGCTGACGTTGCTGGCTGTGCTGACATCGTGCAGCAGCAAGATGGGTGAATTGTCTTCCGACTATTTCACCGTGACTCCGCAGGTGCTTGAAGCCATTGGCGGCAAGGTGCCGGCGACCATCAGTGGACGTTTTCCCGAGAAATACTTCAACAAGAAGGCTATCGTGGAGGTTACTCCCGTACTGCGCTGGCAGGGCGGTGAGGCCAAAGGACAGACCTACACATTTCAGGGCGAGAAGGTGCATGGCAACAACCAGACCATTCAGTACAAGGCCGGAGGCAACTACACCATGCGTGCCAACTTCGACTATGTGCCCGAGATGGCAAAGTCCGAGCTTTATCTTGACTTCGTTGCCACGATTGGCCGTAAGGTTGTGACCATCCCGTCGGTCAAGATTGCCGATGGCGTGATCTCGACATCAGAACTGGTCAACCAGACAGTGGAGAGTGCAAACGCATCTCTCGGACAGGACGCTTTCCAGCGCATCATCAAGGACAAGCACGAGGAACAAATCCTCTTCCTGATTCAGCAGACCAACATCCGCAGCAACCAGATGGGTGCCGCAAACAACTTCACAGGTGAGGTTAAGAATGTGAACGATGCTGCAAACAAGGAGATTGAGAGCATCGAGGTTTCTGCATACGCATCGCCCGATGGTGCCCTTGACTTGAATCAGGGTCTGGCAGAGAAGCGTCAGGACAACACCGCCAGCCTGGTAAGCAAGAACCTGAAGAAGGCCGACATCGATACAGGCATTGACACGAAGTACACAGCCGAAGACTGGGACGGCTTCCGGGAGCTGGTGGAGAAGTCGAACATTCAGGACAAGGATCTGATTCTGCGCGTGCTCTCCATGTACAGCGACCCCGAACAGCGTGAGAAGGAGATAAAGAACATCTCTTCTGTCTACAAGAACCTGGCAGAAGACATCCTGCCGCAGCTGCGCCGCTCGCGCCTGATACTGAACTATCAGATCATCGGCAAGTCGGATGAGGAAATCTCAAGCCTCGCCAAGAGCAACCCCACGGAGCTGAACCTCGAGGAACTGCTCTATGCAGCCACACTGACAAGCAATGCTGCCGAGAAGCAGGACATCTACACCAAGGCTTCACGCCGGTATCCTAACGACTACCGTGCATTCAACAATCTCGGCAAGTTGGCTTATGAGGCCGGTGACATTGACAAGGCAGAGAACCTGTTCAAGCAGGCAGCCACACTGAATGACAGCCCCGAGGTCAACAACAACTTGGCTCTCGTGGCTTTGGCCAAGGGCAATGACAAGGATGCCGAGGTTTACCTTGGCAAGGCATCAGGTGCCAAGGAGCTGAACGAGACGCTTGGCAACCTGTATATCGCACAGGGACAGTACGACCGTGCCGTATCCGCATTCGGCGATGCCAAGACCAACAGTGCCGCATTGGCACAGATCCTGTCGAAGGACTACAACAAGGCCAAGAGCACACTCGACAGTGTGGAGCATGCAGATGCGTACACCGACTACCTGAAGGCTGTGCTCGGAGCACGCACCAACAACACATCGATGGTTACGGACAACCTCAAGAGTGCCATCGACAAGCAGCCGTCGCTGGCCAAGAAAGCCGCAAGCGACCTTGAGTTCTCCAAGTACTTCACCAACTCGGCATTTGCTTCTTTGGTAAAGTAAAACCGGAGGCGTGAGCATATTAACAGCAGAAGCACGGGGCAGACACAGTAGAAGCACAAGGCTGATACCGCAGAAGCACTGAGTTATCGCTGCGGAAGCACAGGGGCAGGAATCGCAAACATTCCTGCCCCTTTTTGGTATCGTTATGTGCCAAATTCACTACCTTTGGCTCTGTCAACAGCCAAGACAGATGAAGAAAACCGTACATATACTATTCACAATACTACTGTTCGCTGCCTGTTCGGGCGGCAATGGCGACGATGCAGTCCTGAAGGGGAACATCGAAGGATTGGATGCCGATACCATATATATATATGGTGCAGACGGACTGTTCAACCGTGTCGATACGATTGTGACCGAGAAGGGACGCTTCAAGAAGAACATACAGGTCGACACACTGCTGCAGGTGTGGCTCTCATTCAGCGACGGCACGCAGTATCCGCTGTTCGTGAACAAGCGCGACCGCCTCAACATCAAAGGTTCTGCCGATTGTCTTGACCGGCTGCAGGTCAGTGGCACGGACGACAACGAACTGCTTACAGCCTTTCTGACAGATACGGTCGCCACAGACTCTATAGACGAACGGGTGGAAGACTTCGTGCGCAATAACCCTGCATCGCCTGCCGGCATCTATCTGCTGCTGCGCTTCATGGCCTATTCCGACACGCCGGACGCACGCAGGATTGACGAAATCATAAACCTGATGGACGACCGTCTGCACGATTGGAACGCAGTGAAGACGCTTCAGGAGAAGGACGAGTCCATCCTCAAGAATGAGGCAGGAGCCACTGCCCCATTCTTCCGCGCCGGTACGGAGGACGGCAGCAAGACGCTGAGCAACTATAAGGACAAGTATCTGTTGCTGCACTTTTGGGCATCATGGGACCGGTCCAGCCGTGATGCCAACAGGGAATACCGCCGGTTATATAAGGCCAAGCGCAAGGACCTGAATATCTTGGGCGTGTCGCTCGACATGGACAAGCAGGCATGGCAGGATGCGGTCAAGGCAGACTCGTTGGAGTGGGATCAGGCGTGCGACTACAAGGGATGGAACAGCAATCCGGTGGTGCAGTATGCCGTGCACCGTCTGCCGTCTGCCGTACTCATATCTCCTGACGGGAACATCATGGCAACGGACTTGCTGACAAGCCGCGACATTGAGGACAAGATAGACGAAGCCATACGGAAAGAGAAGGAGAAAGACAAGTGAGCGAGCCTGACAAGGAAGAGAGAAAGACCAGGCTGACGAAGATATACGGGGCGGCCATACAGGGCATCGATGCCACACTGATCACCATCGAGGTCAGCAGCACGCGCGGCTGCATGTTCTATATGGTGGGGCTGCCCGACTCTGCCGTCCGCGAGAGCCAACAGCGCATACAGGCGGCTTTCAATTATCTCGGAATAAAGCGACCACTCACGACAATCACCATAAACATGGCTCCTGCCGACATCCGCAAGGAAGGTTCGGCCTACGACCTGCCCATAGCCATCGGACTGCTCAGTGCCACCGGCATCATCAAGACCGACCATCTGAGTGAGTACATGCTCATGGGCGAGCTTGGTCTCGACGGATCGTTGCAGCCGATAAAGGGGGCGTTGCCCATCGCCATCAAAGCACGCGAGCTGGGCTTCAAAGGACTGATTCTGCCGTCGCAGAACGCCAAGGAGGCATCTGTGGTGAACAAACTTGAGGTCTATGGAGCAGAGAACCTGATGGACGTGGCGGACTTCCTCGACGACAAGGCTTCACTGCAACAGACGACGACAAACACACGCGAGGAGTTCTATGCCCACCAAAGCAGTTTTGACCTTGACTTCTCTGACGTCAAGGGACAGGAGACCGCCAAGCGTGCACTTGAGATTGCAGCAGCCGGCAGCCACAACATCATCATGATTGGCAGCCCCGGCAGCGGCAAGTCCATGCTTGCAAAGCGACTGCCGTCAATCCTGCCGCCACTGTCGCTTGCCGAGAGCCTTGAGACCACCAAGATACATTCCGTGGCCGGCAAGCTGGGCAAGGACGGAGGACTGATCTACCGCCGTCCGTTCCGCAATCCGCATCACACCATCTCGGCCGTGGCGATGATTGGCGGCGGCTCCTATCCGCAGCCGGGGGAGATAAGCCTTGCACATAACGGCATACTCTTCCTCGACGAGCTGGCAGAGAACCGTCGAGAGACGCTTGAGGTGTTGCGCCAGCCACTCGAAGACCGTGTTGTCACCATCTCGCGTGCCAAGTTCAGCGTGCAGTATCCGGCAGGCTTCATGCTCGTGGCAGCCATGAACCCGTGTCCCTGCGGCTATTACAATCACCCGACAAGACGGTGTGTGTGCACGCCGGGGCAGGTACATAAATACCTCAACCGCGTGTCAGGCCCGCTGATGGACAGGTTCGACATACAGATAGAAGTGACGCCGGTGCCTTTCGAGAAGATATCCGAATCCTCACAGCCGGAGACAAGCAGCACCATACGCGAACGTGTCGTCCGTGCCCGCAACATACAGGAAAAGCGGTTCAGCGGCCTGAGCGACATTCACTGCAACGCACAGATGAACAGCCGACTGATACGCGAGTATGCCCAGCCCGACAGCGAAGGACTTGAAATGCTCAGGAATGCCATGACGCGCCTCAGCCTTTCCGCCCGCGCCTATGACCGGATACTGAAGGTGTCCCGCACGATTGCCGACCTCGAAGCCTCGCCCGACATCAAGCCTCAGCACATTGCCGAAGCCATTGGCTACCGCAACCTCGACCGCGAGAACTGGGTGGAATGAACATTCCGCCCTACTTCCCTCTACTTCCCTCTACGCGTGACTGAAGGCAGGCTGCCTTCCAGCTCCAGCAGTCGCCTCTTTGTCTCCAGCCCGCCCGCAAATCCGGTCAGGGTGCTGTCGGAGCCTATGACCCTGTGACACGGGATGATGATGCCAATGCCGTTGGCTCCGATGGCCTGCGCCACCGCACGGACACCTCCGGCATTGTCCACCCTGCGGGCAATGTCCATGTAGGTCCTGACCTCCCCATAGGGTATCTCGAGCAAGGCATCCCACACCCGTCTTTGGAAGTCCGTGCCCACAGGATGCAAGGGAATGTCGAACACTCTGCGCATGCCGGCGAAGTATTCGTCAAGCTGCCGCTCCGTCTGTTCCGTGACCTCCGACGGATCTTCCCTGAAGACGGCATCCAACTGCCGCAGGAGCCGCCGCTTGTTGCGCTCGGCACACGGCATCCCGCTCCAGTCGCAGAGACACAGCTCCCCGCCAACCGATGCCAGTACGATTTCCCCGCAGGGCGACTCATAGTGCCGGATATTGACAATCTGCTTCATGTCGTTCGTCTCCTCCTCTCTTCGTTCTTGTCTTGCCCCGCAGCCCGTCAGCCTCATCAGTCATCACCACAGCAGACGCATGACAGTCAGGGACGGGGCGCATACCGCAAATGTAGGAACGGTTTTCGGAACACGCAAACCGGTGTTCCCATGGACGTTCAACCATAGTTTTGTGAACGTTCAGCCACAGTTTGGAAGCATCATCATCGTTTTTCTCCGGTTTTTCCGGTACACCTTAGTGTACAGACATTGCTGTACTCGAGTACACTGCGCTGTGTACTCGAGTACACCGCGCTATGTACT
>CAVDAU010000097.1:0-8610 GCA_963607015.1 Streptococcaceae bacterium | reverse complement strand
ACATCGACCGTTGTGAATGCTCACATCGAACGATGTGAAAGAACATAGGTCTACTCCTCGAACGACTTTAAGCGGTTTCAAGAAGCATTGCAGCCGTTATGATGCACGTTTTCGTTCGTCATGCAAGACGCATGCGGCTATGGATGTTCATCCACAAGTCTATGGACGTACAGCCACAGAACCTATGGACGTACAGCCACAGAACCCATGGACGTACAGCCACAGAACCCATGGACGTACAGCCACAAGGGTTGCGGGAAACGACAAAGGCACTCGGGAGAGAATCCCGAGTGCCTTTGTCGTGAGGTAAGAAGTTGTTACGAACTTTTACTTGCGATAGCTTGCCAAATCATTGGCGTTGAAGTTGCGGATGAAGAGACTGTGCTTCTCCACCTCGGCTTCGGCAATGTTGACATAGACCTTTGCCGAGTCTGCAAACAAGTCAGGAGCTTTCGATGCATCAGTCACGAGCAGTGCCGACATGATGCTGACTGCTGCCATCTCATACAGACGGCGTGCCAGGAAGTCATGCAGTTCCTGATCGGCGGCATCCTTGACGGTGTTGACGGCAGCCTCGAACTTGTCTGTCATCGCTGCCACACGGCTCATCAGCGGCTTCATGTCGTCGGTGACATCGGCCTGTTCCAGCTCCCGCAGGATATTGAGATAGGTTCCGTTGGTGACGTAGCGTATTGCCGCAACGACCTGCAGCTGCGTCGTGCCCTCATAGATTGAGGTGATGCGTGCGTCGCGGTACAGACGCTGGCAGGCATATTCCATCATGAAGCCCGAACCGCCGTGCACCTGAATGCAGTCGTAGGTGTTCTGGTTGGCATATTCCGAGTTCATGCCCTTGCTCAGCGGAGTGAAGGCATCGGCCAGCTTCGAGTATTTCTTGCTTTCCTGACGCTCTTCGGGTGTCAGCTTGCGCGTCTCGGCAATGTCGTCGAGAGCCTTGTAGATGTCGACGAAGCGCGATGTCTGATACAGCAGTGCGCGTCCGGCATCGAGCTTTGCCTTGATTGTGGCAAGCATGTCGTAGACGGCAGGCATCACGATGATGGCCTTGTCGAACTGACGGCGTTCCTTGGCGTAGGCCAAAGCCTCGTTGTATGCCTTCTGGCTGATGCCCGTGGCCTGTGCTCCAATGCCTAAACGCGCTCCGTTCATCAGTGACATCACGTACTTTATGAGTCCCAGCTTGCGGTCGCCGCACAGCTCTGCCTTGGCATCCTTGTAGACCAGCTCGCACGTAGGCGAGCCATGTATGCCGAGCTTGTTCTCGATGCGGCGCACGGTGACACCGCCGTCTCTCTTGTCGTAGATGAACATGGACAGTCCGCGACCGTCCTTGGTTCCCTCTTCAGAGCGTGCCAGGACAAGATGTATGTCCGAGTCGCCGTTGGTGATGAAACGCTTCACGCCGTTCAGTCGCCAGCAGTCATTAGCCTCATCGAATGTGGCTTTGAGCTGTACGCTCTGCAGGTCGGAACCGGCATCAGGCTCTGTCAGGTCCATAGACATCGTCTCTCCGGCGCAGACACGCGGGATATACTTCTGCCTCTGCTCCTCACTGCCGAATGCGTAGATGGTCTCGATGCAATCCTGCAACGACCATACGTTGTCAAAGCCGGCATCGGCTGTCGACACCAGTTCGGCTGCCATGGTGTAGGGAGTTATGGGGAAGTTCAGACCTCCATAGCGGCGAGGCATGGTCACACCGTTCAGTCCTGCCTTGGTCATTGCTTCCAGATTCTGCGCAGTGCCTTCGGCATACGTCACGCGCCCGTCGGCACAGTGCGCTCCTTCGGCATCGACAGCCTCGGCATTGGCATCAATGACATCTGCCGCAATCTGCCCCACAATCTCCAGCACCTTGTCATAGGAGTCTATGGCATCGGCATAGTCTTGCGGCGCATAGTCGAATTTATCCTTGTCCTCGTATCCGTGTTCCTTCAGGAAGCAGATACGTTCCATCAGTTCGTTCTTGAGATGGAACTGAAGTTCCTTGTTGTCTGTATAGAAATTTGCCATGTCTTCCTCTGTTTTTATTTACTGTGGGCTTTGTAGTACTTGATCATTTTGGGTATCACCTCTTCCACCTTGCCGTTGATGACATAGTCCGCAATGGCGTTGATGGGAGCATTGGGGTCGCTGTTGATGGAGATGATTATGCTGCTGTCCTGCATTCCCGCCAGATGTTGTATCTGTCCGCTGATGCCGCACGCTATGTACAGCTTGGGACGAACGGTCAGACCCGTCTGCCCGATCTGACGGTCGTGGTCGACAAAGCCCGCATCAATGGCGGCACGGCTTGCACCCACCTCGGCGTGCAGCTCTTTTGCCAAGTCGAACAGCATGTCAAAGCCCTCCTTGCTGCCCATGCCGTAGCCTCCGGCAACGACGATGGAGGCACTCTTCAGATGATGTTTTGCCTTCTCCACATGGCGGTCAATGATTTTCACCACATAATCGGCATCGCTGACATATTTTGCCACGTCATGCTTCACCACCTCTCCCCGGTAGTTGGCATCGAGCACTTCTTTCTTCATCACACCCTCGCGCACCGTTGCCATCTGCGGACGGTGGTCGGGGTTGACAATAGTTGCCACGATGTTTCCGCCGAATGCCGGACGTATCTGATAGAGCAGGTTCTCGTAGTTCTTGCCGCTCTTGTGGTCTTCATAGTCGCCAATCTCCAGTGATGTGCAGTCGGCAGTCAGTCCGCTGGTCAGTGTCGAAGACACGCGCGGACCCAAGTCGCGACCTATCACGGTGGCTCCCATCAGGCAGACCTGCGGCTTTTCCTCCTTGAACAGATTTGAAAGTATGGCTGCGTGAGGCATCGAGGTATAAGGATACAGACGCTCATCGTCGAAGACGTGCAGCACGTCAACACCATAAGGCATCACCTGCCTGCCTATGCCGTCAAGATTGTGTCCTGCGGCTATTGCCTCGAGTCGGCATCCCAGCTCGTTGGCCAGCTTGCGGCCCTTGGTCAGCAGCTCCAAACTCACGTCTGCCACCGTGCGGTCTTCTATCTCCAAATATACGAATACATTATTCATAGTGCGTCTTCCTCCTTATCCTATTGTGTGGTTGTCAAGAAGTTCGATCATGAGATCCTCAATGTCCTTGTCGCTTCCTGTCATTGTCTTGCTCTCTTTGGCAGAGAATGAGATGTTCTCCACTGCCTTCACCTTTGTCGGTGAGCCGTTCAGTCCGCATTGCTGCAGGTCGGCATCGACATCGGCAGCCGACCATTCCGTAATGTTCAGATAAGGACGCTCGTCATACAGTGCGGCGTATGGCAGCGGTGCACCGTCTTTCGTCACGGCTGCTTTCTCCTGTGCTCCCAACGCACGCTTGTATTTCTGCACCAACTTGGCATTGCGCGGACGACACGGAGCTGCACTCCCGTTGACGGTCACCACCAATGGCAGAGGAGCTTCCACGGTCTCCACACCGCCGTCGATGCGGCGCAGGATAGTGGCCTTGCGTGCCTGTTCGTCAATCTTCAGGATCTCTTCGGCGTATGTCACCTGTGGCAGTCCCAATTTCTGCGCCACTTGCGGTCCCACCTGTGCGGTATCGCCGTCGATGGCCTGTCGGCCGCCAAGGATGATGTCACAGTTGCCTATCTTGCGTATTGCGGTGGCTATGGCATAAGATGTTGCCAAGGTGTCTGCTCCTGCAAAGGCGCGGTCGGTCAGCACATAGCCGCCGTCGGTGCCGCGATAGAGTCCTTCGCGAATTATCTCGGCTGCACGTCCGGGTCCCATGGTCAGTATCTCCACTGTCGATCCCGGGAAAGCGTCTTTCAGCCTCAGTGCCTGTTCAAGGGCGTTAAGATCCTCGGGGTTGAAGATGGCCGGCAAAGCGGCGCGGTTTATGGTGCCGTCGGCTTTCATGGCATCCTTCCCGACGTTGCGTGTGTCGGGGACCTGCTTTGCCAATACAACGATTTTCAAACTCATAATTCTATTCGTTTCTTGATTAATGTCGTTTTCTGTTCTTGAAAAATTCGGCGGCAAATTTACTGAAACTGCTTTTACCGACAATGAAAAGCCGTGCGTTTCTGCGCATTCCGTGCCTGTTTGTGCATAGTTGGCGTTCTTTGTGCAGTGGAGAAAAGACAAAAAGAAAGGTGGAAGCCTCCCCGATAAGGAAGAGTCTCCCACCCTTGTGTACTTGTCTGTTCCCTCTCTCTATGGAGAGACAGAGGAATGTTTGCTCTTTAGAGCTGCACGCCCAGCTTGTCGGCGATGGCCTTAGGCAGAGCCTTCTTGTTGACCACGATGTTCATGGTTTTGTAGCGCACGAATGACTTTGATGCGTACCAAATGCCATGATACTTGCCGGTGTCGCCCCAGGAGTTCTTTACCATATAGTACTCTGTGCCGTTCTGGTCTTTGGCCTTGCCGAAGATGTGCATGCCGTGATCGTCGGTGGTCTCATAGTTGTCATAAGCCAGCTGACGCTCTTCCTGTGTCACCCACTTCTCCGGTCCGGGCTTTGCTGTCACGTTGCGCTCTTCGCGCGACAGACGCAACCAGTGTGCCATGTCCGAACCTGCCAGCTCTGCCTGCTTCTCCATATCGGGAAGCACTGCTATGCCCTGACGGTTGAAGCCTTCTTCGCTGACATCAGAACCCCAGGCAATGGTGTAGCCATTGTCGATGGCATTGTCAAACACCTGCATCAGCTCGTCGATAGGCAGATTGTATGACTGTCCCCAACGCCAGTTGTCCTGAATCTCTAATACGAAAGGCTTGTAGAACGGATGGTGTGTGTATGATGTCAGTGATATGTAGTCATCAGCCTTCAGACCTGTCGACTCATAGAACGACTTCGGGGTGTAGGTCTTGCCTTTGTATGTGAAGGTCTCGGGAGGTGTGCCAAGATAGATCTCGTGCACGGCCTTGATGGCTTTCTTCCACAGCATGTTGTGATCCTTGTCGGACTGCAGCGAGCGCAGACGGCCTTTGGCAATGGCATCGACGATGGCTCCGCTGACGGCAGACAGCTCGCCGTGCTTGCTCAGTGTGTCGTTGTACATCACGCCCGGACGCATCTCCTCTTCAGGAACAAGTCCGAAGGCTTCCATTCCGTAAATCACGTCATAGAACGATCCACCCTGCGAGAATGACACATCTCCGTGTGTGCGCACGGCTGCGTCGGCACGGTCAAGATATGTTTTCTCTACGATATACATCTCCGAGAGGTCATAGGTGCCCTTGCCTGCCTTCAGCAGTTCAGACTCCAGGAACGACATCGTGGAGTAGCACCAGCATGTGCCGGCGTTAGACTGGTTCTTGACAGACGTAATAGGGTTCTCCTTGATCACAGTGAACACGAAGCCGTCCTCTTTAGGCTTGTCCTGTGCTGCAACGCTAAGGCTCATGAGTCCTAAGGTCGCGAATAAAACAGATTTTCTAATCATTGTTATAAATATAGATTTTATACATTCATTTTGTCTTGCTTTCGCGCAAAGGTACGAATGTTTTGCGAGAACAGACCAAATTATTCTGTCTTTTTGACCATCAATCTTTTGAAGACAGCGGGATATGGCGTCTCAAAGTGCATCTGTTCGCCCGTGACAGGATGTATGAAGCATAGCTTGAAGGCGTGCAGCCCCAGGCGGTGCAGCGGATTTACGTCATCTTCGCGTCCGTAACGCCCGTCACCGGCGACAGGATGTCCCAAGTCGGCCATGTGCACGCGTATCTGATTCTTGCGTCCTGTCTCGAGCCTCAACTCCACCAAAGAGTAGCCGTTGGCGCGTTTTATAGTGCTGTAGTGGGTTATGGCTATCTGTCCGCCATCGTCGGTGGGACTTGAGTAGACATACAGCTTGCGGTCGGTCAGCCACGACTTCACCGTGCCGCCATCCTGTTCCATGTCTCCGCACACCACTGCCACATAGCGGCGGTCGTTGACAATCTGATGCCAGTTGTCGCGCAGTGTGTTCTGTGTCTTCTCGTCCTTGGCAAACATCATCAGTCCCGAGGTGTCACGGTCCAGACGATGCACGATATATGCCTGCCCGCGCTTGTTGGAGCGGCGTATGTAGTCTGTCAGTATCGATGCAGCCGTGCGTTCTTTCTCGTGTTCGGTCTTGACCGACAACAACCCCGGCTCTTTTTCTATCACGATGAGGTATGCGTCTTCGTAGACAATCTTCATCAGGCGGTTGTGAAATTCATGTCCTGCCTTTGCCCTGCTTATCTGCACCTTCATGCCGGGCTTCAAGGGAAAGTTGTACTGTGTGGTTATCTGCTGGTTCACATACACCACACGTTTCGTCAGCAACGACTTCAGCTTCGTCCTGCTGGCCTGTGGCATCTTGGCTGCCAGGAATGTCATCAGCTCCATAGGCTCGTGCACCATGTAGTCCGTGTACTTGTTGCGTGCCCGTGCAGCTACGCTCGCGCCCTTGCTGCGGTTATAGTCTCTTGTGTCCATAGGGAAATTCAATCGGTTTGGTCATCTCTTCTCAAGCAGCACAACGTTCTCCACGTGGTGTGTCTGCGGGAACATATCTACCGGCTGCACGGCCTTGACGCTGTATGCCGCATCCATCAGTTGCAGGTCACGCGCCTGTGTTGCGGGGTTGCAGCTGACGTAGACTATGCGCTGTGGCGCAGCGTTCAGTATCACGTTGACCACATCGGGGTGCATCCCTGCGCGTGGCGGGTCTGTGATTATCACGTCGGGATGTCCGTGCTCGACGATGAAGTCGTCTGTAAGGATGTCTTTCATGTCGCCGGCAAAGAACTGCGTATTCTCAATGCCGTTGATGGCAGAGTTGACACGTGCGTCTTCAATGGCTTCGGGCACGTACTCGATGCCTATCACCTGCCGTGCCTGCCGTGCCACGAAGTTGGCTATCGTGCCTGTACCGGTATACAGGTCATACACGGACTCGTTGCCCGTAAGTGCGGCAAAGTTGCGTGTTGTCTTATACAGGTTGTATGCCTGTGTCGAATTGGTCTGGTAGAACGACTTGGGTCCGATCTTGAACCTCAGCCCTTCCATCTGCTCGAATATATGGTCACGACCGCTGAAGACGTGTGTCTCAAGGTCTGTGATGGAGTCGTTCACCTTGTTGTTGATGACATACTGTAGCGATGTGATTTGAGGGAATGTCTCGGCCGTGTAGGCTAAAAGTTCGTTGAAGCGTTGCATTTCCTCGTCGCTTCTGATTTGTGCAACGACGATCACCATCAGCTCTCCTGTCGATGCCGTGCGGATTATCAGGTTGCGCATCATGCCCTCGTGTTGCCGCAGGTCGATGTAGGTGTAGCCGTGCTGTAGCGTGTAGTCGCGTATGGCATTGCGTATGCGGTTTGATATGTCGTCCTGCAACCGGCATTCCTCTATCGGCAGCACCTTGTCGAATGCCCCGTTTATGTGGAACCCCACAGCATTACGGTTGTATTCGACGTTTTCCTTCACCTCTTCGCGGGTCAGCCAGCGTTTGTTGCTGAAGGTGAATTCCAGCTTGTTGCGGTAGAACTGCGTGTTCTCCGACCCTATGATCGGTGTCGTCTCGGGCAGCTTCACCTTGCCGATGCGTGTCAGTGCATCTTCCACTTGCTTCTGCTTGTAGCGCAGCTGTTCGCTGTATGGCAGGATCTGCCAAATGCATCCGCCGCATACGCCATAGTGCTTACAGAAAGGCTCGGCACGCTGTTCGCTGTACTTGTGGAACTTCACGGCCTCTGCCTCGGCGTAATTGTGCTTCTTGCGACGCAGCTGAAGGTCGACCACATCCCCGGGCACCACATAGGGCACAAATATCACCAAGTCATTCACTCGGGCTATTGCCTTGCCTTCGGCTGCCACGTCCGTAATGGTGATGCCCTCCAGCAGCGGTAGTTCTTTCTTCTTTCTGCTCACTCTTGTCAAGATTCGTTTTTCGTTGAAAGCCATGAAGACATCTCGTCTCTATGGCACTCTCATGCGCATGGACTATGGTCGCCCTTCGCATATCGGTCTGCAAATGTAGGCATTAAAACCGCAAGCCTGAAGATGCCTGACGGATTTTATTTCCCCTGCTCCAACTTGAAACGCATCCTCCAGATGTTCTTGTCTTCGTCCCAGCTGCTGCTTATGATGCGGAATGTGCCAATCTCACCGGTGTTCTGCACGTGCGTACCTATACACAGACATTCGTCATAGTCACCGACATGGACCACGCGCACTGTTTCCGATGCTCCCTCGGGCAGTCGCTCCAGGTCGAAACGTCCTGCCGCCTCGTGCTGCGTGATAAACTCCGTTGTCACTTGTAGATGCCGGTCTATCACGTCGTTCACCGTCTTCTCCACCATATTCACCTGTTCCTCTGTCGGACAGGCATTGAGCTTATAGTCCAGCTTGCTCTTCTTGCGCTCTATGTGTGCCTCCACCGAGCGTCCGCAGCCAAAGATATTCATCATCGTGCGGTTCACGATGTGTTCGGCGGTATGCATCGGCGGATACTCTGCCTTGTTGTGGACGTTCAGCTCCACTGCGTCGCTTCCATCTTCCATGATAAGTTTCTCCTTATTTATATATAGTACGATTTGCCCTTATGTGCACCATGCCTTCATCTCACAATCTCCGTCA
>CAVDAU010000096.1:0-8700 GCA_963607015.1 Streptococcaceae bacterium | reverse complement strand
GCGGGCGGACACAGAGCTATGGACGTACAGCCATAGATCCTATGGACGTACAGCCACAGAGCTATGGATGTACAGCCATAAAACTGTGGACGTACAGCCACAGATCCTATGGCTGTACGTCCACAAACGGGCGGCTTTGCGCCCCGATAAAGAGCTGAATCTTATTTCACCGCCCCGATGAGTTCGGACGGAGAGAGGAGTCTCTGTTCGCCGGTAAGCATGTCCTTCAGCGTCACCTTGCCTGCGGCCATCTCATTCTCGCCTATCAGTGCCGGCATAGCCCATCTGCTTCTTCATCTTGGCAGCGTCGGGATAGAGTTCGGCACTGATGCCGGCAGAGCGGACAGTCCGGAGGACGGACATCGCGAAGGCAGCCTCCCTTGTGCCGAAGTTGATGAAAAGCAGCTTCGTGCCGTCGACAGCGTCCTTCGGATAGAGTTCGAGTTGGTTCAGAACGTCGTATATGCGGTCGGCTCCGAACGAGATGCCCACGCCCGACACGCCCGGCAATCCGAACACGCCGGTGAGATTGTCGTAGCGTCCGCCGCCCGTGATGCTGCCGATCTGCACGTCGAGAGCCTTGACCTCGAAGATGGCTCCCGTGTAGTAGTTCAGTCCGCGTGCGAGAGTGAGGTCAAGCTCCACCTCATTGGCAAGTCCGGCATCCGCCACTGCGGAGAGTATGAACTCCGTCTCCTCAATGCCCTTGAGTCCGGTCTCGTCGGAGGCAAGGATGGTCTTCAGCTGCGAGAGCTTCTCGTCGTTGCTGCCGCTGAGAAGGATGACGGGTTGCAGCTTGGCAATGGCCTCATCGCTGACACCTTTCTCGCGCAGCTCGGCGTTGACATTGTCAAGTCCGATCTTGTCGAGCTTGTCGATGGCGACCGTTATGTCGACAATCTTGTCGGCCTCGCCTATGACTTCGGCAATGCCGCTGAGTATCTTCCGGTTGTTGATCTTGATGCACACGCGTATGCCGAAGCGCGAGAACACCGTATCGACAATCTGCATCAGCTCCGCCTCGTTCAGCAGCGAGTCACTGCCGACGACATCGGCATCACACTGATAGAACTCGCGGTAGCGGCCCTTCTGCGGACGGTCGGCACGCCACACCGGCTGTATCTGGTAACGCTTGAAAGGAAACGTGATCTCATCGCGGTGCTGCACCACATAGCGGGCAAAGGGCACGGTGAGGTCGTAGCGCAATCCTTTCTCGCACATGCTCGTGGAGAGGCGCGTGGCATCGCGGGCCAGCAGTTCCTCGTCGCTTATGCCGTGCAGGCAGTCGCCGGAGTTCAGGATGCGGAACAGCAGTTTGTCTCCCTCCTCGCCGTACTTGCCCATCAGGGTCGACAGGTTTTCCATGGCAGGAGTCTCTATCTGCTCGAAGCCGTAGAGGCGGTAGACGCTGCGTATGGTGTTGAATATGTAGTTGCGCTTCGCCATCTCTACGGGCGAGAAGTCGCGCGTCCCTTTCGGTATGCTTGGTTTTACGGTCATATATATAATGGTATTGTTTCGTTCATCCACGGGGTGATCAGTCGCGGTTGCTTCCACCCATGAATATCATTATGTAGTATAGCAATGTTGCCAAGGAGCCTACGGCAGCAACGACGTAGGTGTAGGCAGCGGCACGGAGCGCGTCTTCGGCATAGGCATGGTTGGTGACGTTCGTCAGTCCCGAATTGCTGAGCCACACCAACGCACGCTTGCTGGCATTGATCTCGACAGGCAGCGTGACAAAGCTGAACAGTGTCGTCGCGGCATACATCAGGATGCCTATCAGCAGGAGCTGCGGGAACGTGTTGAAGACGAAGAGTCCGGCAAGGATGACCCACGTCATCCACTGCGAAGCGAACGAGACCACAGGCACCAGCCTGCTGCGCAGCGTGAGCGGAGCGTAGGCACGCGCATGCTGCACGGCGTGTCCGCACTCGTGGGCAGCCACGGCAGCTGCCATTATGCTGTCGCTTGAGTAGACGCCGTCACTGAGGTTGACGGTCTTGGTTGCCGGATTGTAGTGGTCGGTCAGCCGTCCTGCCACGTGCGTCACCTGAACATCATAGATGCCGTTGTCGCGCAGCATCTTCATTGCTACCTCCGCGCCGGTCAGTCCGCCGGTGCTGCGGATTCGGGAGTATTTCTTGAACTTGCCTTGCAGATTGGCCTGCACGAGCCAGCTCACCAACATCACTCCTATAAATATGATCCACTGAATTCCTATTCCATTCATAACGGTCTCTGTTTGTTTTTAGATTATTAGTTTCGTGAAAACGCCTTGCAAACACCGTGCCACACACACCGTGCGGCAGGCATCAGTCCAGCGTAAGCTCCACGATGGTGTCTATTCCGGTGGGCACTTCCGCCAGTTCGAGCGTGATGCCTTCCTTGGACTTGCTGAAGCCGACCTTGCTGCCGTCGTCGAACATGCGTGCAGACGTGATCTTGTGTCCCGTGATGGGCAGGAACAGTCCCTTGTCCTGCAGGTTCATGATGTGTACATACAGCTTGTTGTCCTTCTGCGTCGTGACTCCCCAGTCATGGGGTGCCACGATGCCGCCGCGCGTGCCGTAGACGGTTTCGCCGTAACGGCTTGTCCACTGCCCTATCTCCTTGAGGCGCGACAGAGCCAAAGCCGGCAGCTGTCCGTCGGGTTGCGGGCCGATGTTCAGCAGCAGATTGGCGTTCATGCCGGCGGCACGCACGAGCATCTGCACGAGTTCCTTGGTCGTCTTGTAGTCCGCATCGGTCACGGAGTAGCCCCAAAGGGCGTTCATTGTCTGGCAGGATTCGAGAGGAACTGACCGGCTGACGGACATGTTCTCGGAGTATCCCGCCTTGTTCTCGCCGGGCAGGTCGCGCTCGAATATCTGAATGTCCTCGCCGGGCACGAGATTGCTGTGATGGTTGTTGCCGACAAGACACGACGGCTGTAGGCGGTGAATCAGCGCGTACTGCTCCTCAAGCTGCCAGTCGAAGGGAGTTGCATCCTCCTCATGATCCCAAACGCCATCGAACCAGATGGCTCCTATCGGGCCGTAGGAGGTGAGCAGTTCCGTGAGCTGCGCGTTCATGAAGTTGTAATAGCTCTTCCAGTCCTGCTTGTCCGTGGGACGGCCGAGAGCACGCCCCGTGCGTCCCAACGGGTAATCCGTCCGGTGCCAGTCGAGATGAGAGTAGTAGAACTGCAGCGTGATGCCCTCTTTGGCACAGGCATCGGCGAGTTCCTTGAGCACGTCGCGCTTGAACGGCGTCGCCTCGACAATGTTGTATCCGTCGCTTGCCTTTGAGTTCCACATGGAGAAGCCGTCGTGATGGCGTGAGGTTATGGTGACATACTTCGCGCCGGCCTCCTTGAAAGCCTTGACCCACTCGGCGGCATCGAAGTTGGCAGGATAGAAAGCCGAGGCTATTTTGGCGTATTCCCTGTAGTCGACATTGCGGTTGTTCATGACCCACTCGCCTGCGCCGAGCATGGAGTAGATGCCCCAGTGCAGGAAGATGCCCAGCTTGCGGTCCCGGAACGCCTCGCGGGCTTTCAGGTTTTCCGGCGTGGGCTGATAGGTCTGCCCCCTCATTCCGGTGAGGAAGACAGACAGAAGCATAACGGAAAGAAGCAATCGTTTCATGTTGATGTACGGATAAGAAAAGTCAGTCTGTGTATCTGATGATTGTCTGTTCACGGTCGGGACCCACGGAGACAATCTTCACGGGCACGCCGAGCTGTTCCTCGATGAATGTCAGGTAGGCATTGAACTCTTCGGGGAACTCGTCCTCGCTTGTCATCTTCGTCATGTCGGTCTGCCATCCGGGCAGCTCCACGTAGACAGGCTCCACGCCCTCGGATATGTCGAACGGGAAAAGGTCGGTTTCCTCGCCGTTGACGCGGTATGCCACGCACGCCTTTATGGTGTCGAAGCCGTCGAGCACATCGCTTTTCATCATGATGAGGTTGGTTACTCCGTCTATCATCACGGCATATCTCAGTGCGACAAGGTCTATCCATCCGCAGCGTCGCTTGCGTCCGGTGACGGCACCGTACTCATGTCCGAGGTCGCGGATGCGGTCTCCCGTTTCGTCGTTCAGCTCCGTCGGGAACGGTCCCGAGCCGACGCGCGTGCAGTAGGCCTTGAAAATGCCGTAGACATCTCCCACGCGGTTGGGCGCAATGCCCAGTCCGGTGCATGCTCCGGCGCAGACCGTGTTCGACGATGTGACGAACGGATACGATCCGAAATCGACGTCGAGCATGGTGCCCTGCGCACCTTCGCACAGGATGGTCTTGCCGTCGTCGAGCAGTTTGTTGACGAGATGTTCGCTGTCGACAAGGCCGAAGCTCTTGAGATATTCTATGCCTTCAAAGAACAGGCGTTCGGTCTCGGTGATGTCGTACTCGTAGTTCAGGCTGCGGAGTATGGCTTCGTGACGGGCTTTGGCGGCGGCATACTTCTCCTCGAAGTGGCTGAGCAGGTCGCCGACGCGCAGTCCGGTGCGGCTCACCTTGTCGGTATATGTCGGCCCGATGCCTTTTCCCGTGGTGCCGACCTTCGACTTTCCCTTTGCCGCTTCGTAGGCAGCATCGAGCACGCGGTGGGTAGGCAGTATGAGGTGCGCCTTTTTCGATATGAGGAGGCGGTCCTTGAGGTGATGTCCCGACTTCTCGAGTGCCACGGCCTCATCCTTGAAGAGTGCCGGATCGAGCACTACGCCGTTGCCGATGACGTTGATTTTGTCTCCCTGAAAGATGCCCGACGGGATGGAACGCAGGACGTATTTCTGTCCTTCGAACTCGAGAGTGTGGCCGGCATTGGGGCCTCCCTGAAAGCGGGCGACTGCGTCGTAGTGCGGCGTCAGCACGTCTACCACTTTCCCCTTGCCCTCATCGCCCCACTGAAGGCCTAAGAGAATGTCTACTTTCGTCTTTTTCATTTTGTCTTTTTGCGATTGTTGTTTGCTGACCTGCGGCTGTTGATGCGCTTGCATGAGCTGCAGAGTCCGTACATATATAATGAATAGTGATTTAGCGTGAAGCGCGTCAGTCGGGCACTCTCGATGTCCTTCTGCAACTGGCTGTCCTGAAACTCCCTGACCTTGCCGCACCGGGTGCAGATCATGTGGTGGTGGGTGCTGCGGTTGTAGTTCCTTTCGTACTGCGAGAGGTTGGCGAAGTGGTGCGGGATGACCAGCTTTGCGTTGATGAGAAGCTCGAGCGTGTTGTAGACAGTGGCACGGCTGACGTGGAAGTTGTCCTGACTGATGAGCTTGTTGTACAGCGTGTCGATGTCGAAATGTCCGTCGATGGAGTAGACGGCATCGAGTATGGCAAACCGCTCGGGGGTCTTCCTGAGCTTGTTTGAGGCGAGATATTCGATGAATATCTTCCTGACCGTTTCGTTTACGTTGCCGTCGCTGTCCATTGTGCCGTCGGATGTCGCTGATTATAGTGTTAGCAAAGTTAGGGGTTTCCGCCGTAATACCGCCCACAGGCCGCAAAAAATTCAGTCGCCTGCCGCCGGCATCTCGCGGCAGACCCACTCGTAGAGCAGCCGGGAGCCTTCGTCGGGAGCGTCCTTGAGCTTGTCGACGGCACGGCAGACGTTGAACGCGTGTTCCTCGCTGCCACGGATGTAGCGGCGCAGTGCCGTGGAGACGGCAGAGCGGATGTGCAGGTTGCCGGAGGCGAACGCCGTCAGTGCCTGGTCGAGAAATTCGTTTTCCACGCGCTCGGGCATGTCGCCTTTCTTCATCAGCAGCCTGCCGATGATGAGGTATCCGCAGACCTGGCTGTACTCGTCCTCGGCGGAGATGAGGCCGAACGACTTTGCCGGAGCGTAGGGCAGGTGCCGGAACAGGTTCATGCAGGTCTGCTCGGCAAGTTCCATGTTGTAGATGCCCTCGATCCAGATGTCCATTATCTCGGGGAAGAAGGTGTCTACGGGCTGGAGCATCCCTGCAAGGATCTTACATTCGCGTATGTCTTCCTTCCACAACGCCTGCGCCAGGTGGTGGTCCTTGGCGTAGTCCGAGGCCATCTGCTTGAGGCGCGGCAGCTCTATGCCGAAGTTCACCTTGTAGAGAATGCCCTTCTCCCTCATGCTCTGCGCCACCGCACCGTTCATCGACAGGCGGAACCGGCTCTTTATCTCCCGAAGTTGGTCTTTCAGTTCCATTGTTCTGTTGTTTTTAATGCTCCACGGTTTCCGATTCCAAACCGCGCGGTTTCAAGTTCAAAACCGCGCAGTTTCAGACGCAAAACCGCGCGGTTTCGGATTCAATACCGCGCGGTTTCGTGTGCGAAACCGCGGAGTTCCGTCGGCTAAAGCGCGGAGTAGTCTCTGCTGTAGCGCAGCATCTGCTCGGCATAGCCTTCGTCGAACGACACTTTCACGTCCGTTATGTCGCCGTCGACGCCGTAGACCGGCTCATAGCGCGGATTGACAAAGCCCTTGTAGGGCGCGAGGTTCAGGGCCTCATAGCGGCTGAGGATCTCACGGTGCAGGGCGGGATCGATCTTCACGCCGTAGCCTTCCACCAGCCGTCGGGCTGCATCGAAGTCGCCGGTCGACTTGATGCGCTGCACCATTTGCAGCAGTCGTCCGAACAGGACGCGCAGCCTGCCGTAGTCGTTTATGTGGACATAGGTCTTGTCGTTGCGGCGGTACAGCTCCACCACTTTGTCTTTCTTGCCGTGCTCGTATGCCCAGCGGGCAATCAGGGCGCGGTTTCGCATGTGCGCCTCCTCGATGTTTTTCCCCGGCTCGATGCGCACGAGCTGCGTCAGCAGTCCGTTCATCATGTATGTGTGGTACTGCGCCTTGTATGCCTCGTCGTTGGGCAGCAGCTTGAGTTCCACGAGCTTCGGGTCTGCGATGTAGTACAGTCCGAAGAGGTCGGCACGCGCCTCTTCTATGGTGGAGCCGTATGCCTTCAGGGCATCGGAGCTGACGCCCGGGAGCAGCCGTCCGGAGCCGTGGCCCAGACATTCGTGCAGGTCGGTGTGAAGCTCGTCGGTGATTGCGCCATAGCGTTCCACCAGCGAAACATCGGCTCCGCAGCCCACGAACTCGCGGTTGAAGCCGTTGCCGAGCGAGGCTCTGTTGTAGGCGGCGGTTATGTTGCCGATCGTGACGGACTTGGAGCCGAAGCGTGCGCGTATCCAGTCGGCGTTGGGGAGGTTGATTCCGATGGCTGTGGAGGGATAGAGGTCGCCGGAAAGCACGGCGGCAGTGATGACCTTTGCCGACACTCCCCTGACCTGCGGCTTCTTGAAGCGGGCGGCGACGGGCGAGTTGTCCTCGAACCACTGCGCGTTGGCACTGATGATCTCCGTGCGCCGCGTGGCGTCAACGTCCTTGAAGTTGACGATGGACTCCCAGCTGCCGCGCATGCCGAGCGGGTCTTCGTAGGTCTCGATGAAGCCGTTCACGAAGTCTACGTGCGGATCTGTGCCGCCGACCCAGAGGATGTTGTAGAGGTCGAACGTGTGCAGGTCTCCCGTTCTGTAGAACTCGATCAGTGTTTTTATGACGCCTTCCTGGTGGAAGTCCTCCGCCACCGGGACTGCCTTGCGGAGCCAGTAGACGATGTGTTCGATGGCACGGCTGTACATTCCGCCGACGCGCCACACCTGTTCCCCGATTTCTCCGTCGCGCTTCACCAGTCGGCTGTTGAGACCGTAGGACACCGGCGATGTGTCGCCGTCGGTCTTCTTCTGTGCATAGTACGCTTCGACCTCGTCCTTTGTCAGGCCTTCGTAGAAGTTCACCGCCGACGACTTGACCCAGTCCGTGCCGTCCCGCCGGTCGACGCGCATGGGCATTACCTGCGGATCGAAGATGACGGGAAAGATCTCGTCGCAGAACGAATCCACCGTCTCGCCGTCACTGAGCGGCAACAGCGAAGCGTCAATATCCTCAATGCACCGGCGGAGAAACTCCCGGCTGAAGTCGGGCTTGAACTTGTTCGATCCGTAGTGATGATGTATGCCGCTCGAGAACCACACGCGCTTGAGGTAGACTTCGAGCGCGAGGAAGTCGGCAGAGGCGCGGTCGCCCTGCCAATGCAGGTATATGGCTTCGAGCATCTTGCGGATGCGCAGGTTGTAGCGTCCGTTCTGGTCGAAATAGATGTCGCGTCCCCACAGTGCCGCCTCCGTCAGATAGTAGACCAGCGTCTTCTGCCTCGGCGTCAGCTTGTCGAAGTCCGGCACGTCGTAGCGCAGCAGCTGCACGTCTGCGAAACGGTCCGCGGTGTTGTTCTGTCTGTTCTCGTGCATAGTCGTCATGTGTATGTAGGTGATTGTTCAAAAAAAGGGCGGAAACAGTCCGTCTCCGCCCTTATGTATTCTTGAGATTATGTGCGGTTCTCAATCGATCTCCTCGTCGGCTTCGTAGCCGCCCATCTCACGCAGAGCGTTCTTGAGCATCACGTATTGCTGGAAGAGGTGGTTGACTGCAACTTCGCCCTCGGTGTAGTCGTGCATCGGACTCTTGAGGAAGAAGCTGAGGAAACGCTGGATGCCGTAGCGTCCGGCACGCGCGGCGAGGTCGCTCAGCAGCACGAGGTCGAGACACAACGGTGCGGCAAGGATTGAGTCGCGGCAGAGGAAATTGATCTTTATCTGCATCGGATAGCCCATCCAGCCGAAGATGTCGATGTTGTCCCAGCCTTCCTTGTTGTCGTTGCGCGGCGGATAGTAGT
>CAVDAU010000095.1:0-8754 GCA_963607015.1 Streptococcaceae bacterium | reverse complement strand
TCGACATCATCATCGACCGTCTGAAGCGTGAGTTCAAGGTTGAGTGTAACCAGGGCAAGCCTCAGGTCAACTATAAGGAAGCAATCACCAAGACCGTCAACCACCGCGAGCTTTACAAGAAGCAGTCGGGTGGTCGTGGTAAGTTCGCTGACATCATCGTTAATGTGGGTCCTGTTGATGCAGACTTCACAGAGGGCGGATTGCAGTTTGTCAACCTTGTCACGGGCGGTAACATTCCTAAGGAGTTCATCCCATCGGTGCAGAAGGGCTTCGAGTCTGCTATGAAGAACGGCGTTCTTGGAGGTTATCCTATGGACTCTCTGAAGGTCGAGCTGCTTGACGGTTCGTTCCACCCTGTTGACTCTGACCAGCTGTCATTCGAGATTTGCGCCATTCAGGCATACAAGGAGGCTTGTGCCAAGGCTGCTCCGGTGCTGATGGAGCCTATCATGAAACTTGATGTCGTCACACCTGAGGAGTACATGGGTGATGTCATCGGTGACTTGAACCGCCGTCGCGGACAGGTGGAAGGCATGGAGAGCACACACTCCGGCGCGAGAATCGTCAAGGCTATGGTGCCGCTGGCAGAGATGTTCGGCTACGTCACGGCGTTGCGTACAATCACATCGGGTCGTGCGACCTCGACAATGAGCTATGACCACCACGCACCTGTATCTTCTTCAATCGCAAAGGCTGTGCTTGAGGAAGTGAAGGGACGTGTTGACCTGATCAAATAAAATAAAGGAAGAAGATGCGTGAAGGCAACCGCAGGTTAGCGTATGACTCTTAACTTGCGGTGCTGACGCGCTGATAAAAGTAACAATATCAATTAAAGACAAAATGAGTCAGAAAATCAGAATCAAACTGAAGTCTTACGATCACAACTTGGTTGACAAGTCGGCTGCAAGTATCGTTAAGACAGTCAAATCCACAGGTGCTATCGTCAGCGGTCCCATTCCTCTGCCGACGCACAAGCGCATCTTTACGGTTAACCGTTCTACGTTCGTCAACAAGAAGTCGCGCGAGCAGTTCGAGCTTTCTTCTTACAAAAGGCTTATAGATATCTACAGCTCAACGGCGAAGACCATCGACGAACTGATGAAGCTGGAGTTGCCGAGTGGTGTTGAAGTGGAGATCAAAGTGTAATTTTTTAATCATTAAGTGAAATGCCAGGATTATTAGGAAAGAAAATCGGAATGACATCCGTTTTCAGTGCTGATGGCAAGAATGTGCCATGCACTGTTATCGAAGCAGGTCCTTGTGTTGTAACTCAGGTTAAGACCGTCGAGAAAGATGGCTATGCATCTGTTCAGCTGGGATTCCAGGACAAGAAGGAGAAGCATACCACCAAAGCCTTGATGGGTCATTTCAAGAAAGCCGGAGTGACACCGAAGAGACACTTGGCTGAGTTCAAAGGATTTGACGGCGAGCTGAACTTGGGCGATACCGTCAATGTAGAGTTGTTTAATGACGCGTCGTTCGTTGATGTTATTGGCACATCGAAGGGACGTGGCTTTCAGGGTGTTGTCAAGAGACATCATTTCGGCGGTGTGGGACAAACCACACACGGTCAGCATAACCGTGCACGCAAGCCGGGTTCTATTGGCGCATGTTCTTACCCCGCGAAGGTGTTCAAGGGTCTGCGTATGGCCGGACAGATGGGTGGAAACCGCGTTACTGTTCAGAACTTGCAGATATTAAAGGTGATCGCGGAGCACAATCTGCTCTTGATTAAGGGTTCTGTTCCAGGTTGCAAAGGTTCAATCGTTTTAATTGAGAAATAATGGAAGTTAACGTATACAATATTAAGGGTGAGGACACCGGAAGAAAGATTACGTTAAACGAATCTGTCTTCGGAATTGAGCCGAACGACCATGCTATCTACCTCGCTGTCAAGCAGTATATGGCGAACCGACGTCAGGGAACGGCAAAGTCGAAAGAAAGAAGTGAGATCAGTGGTTCAACACGCAAGATAGGACGTCAGAAAGGTGGCGGCGGTGCACGTCGCGGTGATCTGAACTCGCCTGTTCTTGTTGGTGGCGGCCGTGTGTTCGGCCCCAAGCCAAGAGACTACTCGTTCAAGCTCAACAAGAAGGTAAAGCAGCTGGCACGCAAGTCGGCTTTGTCGTACAAGGCACAGAACAATGCTATCATTGTAGTGGAAGATTTCACGTTTGAGGCACCTAAAACAAAGGATTTTGTTGCTCTGATAAATAATCTTAAAATTTCAGGCAAAAAGCTCCTTTTGGTCACGCCGGAATCGAACAAAAATGTATATTTGTCGGCTCGCAACCTACAGCGTGCGAACGTGCAGACTGTAGACGGCGTCAATACATACAGGGTATTGGATGCCGGCGTAGTTGTGTTTACTGAGACTTCGCTCTCGGCAATCGATAAAGTGTTGGATAAAAAGGAGGCTTAAATAATGGCAGTTATCATTAAACCGTTAGTGACAGAGAAGATGACAGGCATCACCGAAAAGGCTAATAACCGTTTCGGTTTTGTCGTTACCCCCCAGGCTACAAAGCCTCAGATTAAGGCTGAAGTGGAAGCACTTTACAAGGTGTCGGTGGTTGATGTCAACACTATGATTTATGCAGGGAAGAGCAAGGCGCGTTACACCAAGTCTGGACTTGTGAAAGGCCGCACGAATGCTTTCAAGAAAGCTATCGTCACTCTGAAGGATGGCGAAACTATTGATTTTTACAGCAACATCTAAATAGGAAATGGCAGTACGTAAATTTAAGCCCACAACACCAGGGCAGAGACATAAGATTATTGGTACATTTGAAGAGATTACTGCACGGGTACCAGAGAAGAGCCTTGTCTTCGGAGTAAAGAAGTCGGGTGGACGTAACAATGAAGGTAAGATGACCATGCGCTACATTGGTGGCGGACACAGGAAGGTGTTGCGTGTCATTGACTTCAAGAGAAACAAAGATGGTGTTCCGGCAGTCGTTAAGACAATAGAGTATGATCCGAACCGTTCGGCTCGTATAGCTCTGCTGTTCTATGCTGACGGTGAGAAGCGCTATATCATTGCGCCTAACGGACTTCAGGTCGGAACGACTCTGATGTCGGGAGAGAATGCTGCACCGGAGATTGGCAATGCACTTCCGCTTAAGAGCATACCTGTGGGTACGGTCATTCATAATATAGAACTCCGTCCGGGGCAGGGTGCCGCATTGGTGCGCTCGGCTGGAAACTTCGCACAGTTGACCTCAAGAGAGGGCGACTACTGTGTCATCAAGCTTCCCTCGGGTGAGTTGAGGAAGATATTGAGCACCTGCAAGGCCACTATTGGCAGTGTGGGAAATTCAGATCACGGACTGGAAAGTTCCGGTAAGGCCGGACGCTCTCGTTGGCTTGGACGCCGTCCACGCAACCGTGGTGTCGTTATGAACCCTGTTGATCACCCGATGGGTGGTGGCGAAGGACGTGCTTCCGGTGGTCATCCAAGATCACGCAAGGGCTTGTATGCTAAGGGTCTCAAGACCAGGGCTCCTAAGAAGCAGTCGTCCAAGTATATTATAGAGAGAAGAAAGAAGTAATCTGATAAATCGAATAAATCATGAGTCGTTCATTAAAAAAAGGTCCATATATCAATGTCAAGCTCGAGAAGAAAGTTCTTGCTATGAATGAATCAGGCAAGAAGGAGGTCATCAAGAGCTGGGCACGAGCTTCAATGATTTCTCCGGATTTTGTGGGACACACCATTGCTGTTCATAATGGAAATAAATTTATTCCTGTTTACATTACTGAGAACATGGTGGGACATAAGTTGGGCGAGTTCGCTCCAACTCGTACGTTCAAAGGACATGCTGGTAATAGGAAATGATTAAACAGGCCTGAAAAAAGTAAACTATAATGGGATCAAGAAAAAGAATATCGGCTGAAAAAAGAAAGGAAGCCCTGAAGACAGTGTATTTTGCAAAATTGCAAAATGTTCCTACTTCCCCTCGTAAGATGCGCCTTGTTGCAGATATGATCCGCGGAATGGAAGTCAATAGAGCTCTTGGTGTGCTTAAGTTCTCGTCGAAAGAGCCTGCGGCAAAGGTTGAGAAACTGCTGCGTTCTGCGATAGCCAACTGGGAGCAGAAGAATGAACGTAAGGCTGAGAGCGGCGAACTGTTTGTGACGAAGATTTTCGTTGACGGCGGTCCTACACTCAAGAGAATGCGCCCCGCCCCTCAGGGCAGAGGTTACAGAATTCGTAAACGCTCTAACCACGTTACGCTGTTCGTAGGTTCAAAAAGTAATAACGAAGAAAAATAAGGCAAATGGGACAGAAAGTTAATCCGATAAGTAATCGTTTGGGAATCATCAGAGGATGGGATTCTAACTGGTACGGGGGTAAAAACTACGGTGACTCTTTGCTGGAAGACAGCAAGATCCGTAAGTATCTCAATGCCCGTCTCGCAAAGGCAAGCATATCGAGAATCGTTATCGAGCGCACACTGAAGCTCGTTACTATTACCGTTTGCACTTCACGTCCCGGCATCATCATCGGTAAAGGTGGACAGGAAGTTGACAAGTTGAAAGAGGAGTTGAAGAAAATTACCGACAAGGAAGTGCAGATAAACATCTATGAGGTGCGTCGTCCTGAGTTTGATGCTGTCATCGTAGCAAACAATATTGCGCGTCAGGTGGAAGGCAAGATAGCCTATCGCCGTGCCATAAAGATGGCAATCGCTAACACGATGCGCATGGGTGCCGAGGGCATTAAGATACAGATTTCAGGTCGTCTGAACGGTGCTGAGATGGCTCGCTCCGAGATGTTTAAAGAGGGAAGAACTCCGTTGCATACATTCCGTGCCGACATAGACTACTGTCAGACTCCGGCCTTGACAAAGGTCGGTTTGCAGGGCGTTAAGGTGTGGATCTGCAAGGGACTTGTCTATGGTAAGCGCGAGTTGGCTCCTAATTTCACACAGGCCAAGGAAGGTGGCCGTGGAAATGGAGGTCAGAATGGTGGTCGTGGCTTCAAGAGAAAAAAGATTAACCGCTAATTTGAAACAGAAAGATTATGTTACAACCGAAAAGGACTAAATACAGAAGGCCGCAAGATGGACGCGGACGCAGGGGCAATGACCATCGGGGTACAACGCTCGCTTTTGGATCGTTCGGAATAAAGGCTTTGGAGCCGAAATGGATTACGGCTCAGCAGATAGAGGCTGCGCGTATTGCCGTCACAAGATATATGCAGCGCCAAGGTCAGATTTGGATTCGCATATTCCCTGACAAACCGATTACCAGAAAGCCTGCCGATGTGCGTATGGGTAAAGGTAAGGGTGATCCGTCAGGATGGGTTGCTCCCGTATATCCGGGAAGAATACTGATTGAAGCAGATGGCGTGCCTTACGAGATAGCAAAGGAGGCCTTGAGACTTGCTGCTCAGAAACTCCCTATCACGACAAAGTTTGTCGTAAGACGTGACTATGATTTTCAAAATCAATAATGCGTAGGAATTATGAAGATAGCAGAAATTAAAGAAATGGCTACCAATGACTTGGTAGAGAGAGTGGAGAGCGAGTCCGCTAAGTTGCATCAGATGTTGTTGAATCACTCTATCTCTCCTCTTGAAAATCCTGCACAGATTAAGGACTTACGCAGGACGATTGCGCGCATGAAGACTGTCTTGCGCGAGAGAGAACTTAATAATAAATGAAGGCCCTGATGGAAGCAAGAAATTTAAGGAAGGTAAGAGCTGGTGTCGTTGTCAGCAACAAGATGGACAAGTCTATTGTCGTTGCTGCCAAGTTTAAGGTCATGCACCCTCTGTATGGAAAGTTCGTGAGCAAGACGAAGAAGTACTACGCTCACGATGAGAAGAATGAGTGCAACGTTGGTGACAAGGTTCGCATCATGGAGACTCGTCCCTTGAGCAAGACCAAGAGATGGAGATTGGTAGAAATAACAGAAAAAGCTAAGTAAATTGCTATGATACAAGTAGAATCCAAACTTATTGTATGCGATAACAGCGGCGCACGTGAGGCTCTGTGTATCCGTGTTTTGGGAAACACCGGTCGTCGTTACGCCTCTGTCGGTGATGTAATCGTTGTTGCCGTACAGAACGTTATCCCATCGAGCGATATTAAGAAGGGTGCAGTGTCGAAAGCTTTGATTGTACGTACAAAGAAGGAGATTCGCCGTCAGGATGGCTCCTACATACGTTTTGATGATAATGCCTGCGTCCTGCTGAACAATGCAGGTGAGCTTCGTGGCAGCCGTATCTTCGGTCCTGTGGCTCGTGAGTTGCGCACGACAAACATGAAGGTCGTTTCACTTGCTCCTGAAGTACTTTAATATTTTAAAGCTTTAAAGAATGAGTAAATTACATATAAAGAAAGACGACACAGTCTATGTGAACGCCGGTGAAGACAAAGGCAAGACTGGTCGTGTATTGAAGGTTCTTGTTAAGGATCAGCGTGCTATCGTTGAGGGCATTAATATGGTGTCCAAGAGCACAAAGCCGAATGCCAAGAATCCGCAGGGCGGAATTGTGAAGAAGGAAGCTTCAGTTCACATTTCCAACTTGAATGTGGTGGATCCCAAGACAGGCAAACCTACACGTATCGGCAGGAAGAAAGGAGCTGATGGCAAGTTAGTCCGTTATTCAAAAAAATCAGGAGAGGAGATTAAGTGATGAGCAATACTGCAAGTTTGAAGAAAGAATACGCTGAGCGCATAGCTCCTGCTTTGAAGGAAAAGTTCCACTATACGTCGACAATGCAGATTCCTGTGTTGAAGAAGATTGTTGTCAATCAGGGTCTGGGTGCCGCTGTGGCAGACAAGAAGATTATAGATGACGCTATAAACGAGTTGACTACCATCACCGGACAGAAGGCTGTAGCGACACTCTCACGCAAAGATATAGCAAACTTCAAGCTCCGTAAGAAGATGCCTATCGGCGTTATGGTGACTTTGCGCCGTGAGCGTATGTACGAGTTCCTCGAGAAATTGGTTCGTGTGGCTCTGCCGCGTATCAGAGACTTCAAGGGTGTACAGAGCAAGTTGGATGGCCGTGGAAATTACTCTCTTGGTATTCAGGAGCAGATTATATTCCCTGAGATCAACATTGACAGCATCCAGACCATAAAGGGTATGAACATAACATTCGTGACATCTGCAAATACGGATGAGGAAGGTTATGCTCTGCTGAAGGAGTTTGGAATCCCTTTCAAGAACGCTAATAAAGACTGATATTAAGATATGGCAAAAGAATCAATGAAAGCCCGCGAGGTTAAGCGTGCCAAGTTAGTTGCGAAGTATGCCAGCAAGAGAGCAGCTCTCAAGGAAATAATCCGGAAAGGCGAACCTGCTGAGGCTTACGAAGCAGCGCAGAAGTTGCAGAGCATTCCAAAGAATGCGAATCCAATCAGATTGCATAACCGCTGCAAGATGAGCGGTCGCCCGAAAGGATATATGCGTCAGTTTGGCATCTCGAGAATTGACTTCCGTGAGATGGCATCGAATGGTCTCATCCCTGGTGTGCGCAAAGCAAGCTGGTAAGACGTTTTTTAAATATTGTCAGGGGTGTCCTGATTAATTTAATATTATACATTTATGACAGATCCAATAGCAGATTATTTGACGAGGTTGAGAAACGCTATTCAGGCAAAGCACAGAGTAGTGGAGGTTCCGGCTTCGAATTTGAAAAAGGAAATCACTAAGATCCTTTTTCAGAAAGGCTACATTCTTAACTACAAGTTTGTAGAAGATGGTCCACAGGGAACTATCAAGATTGCATTGAAGTATGATCCTGTAAGCAGGGTGAATGCTATTAAAAAGCTTATCCGCGTTTCTTCTCCCGGTTTGCGCAAGTACACCGGCTACAGAGACATGCCGAGAGTTATTAATGGTTTGGGCATTGCGGTTATATCTACTTCAAAGGGTGTTCTTACTGACAAAGAAGCCGCTGACCTGAAGATCGGTGGTGAGGTTTTGTGTTACATTTATTAATTGGAGGATATAGAGAAATGTCTAGAATAGGAAAATTGCCCATTAGCATACCGGCTGGTGTGACAGTCACTTTTAAGGATGACGTTGTGACCGTTAAAGGTCCCAAGGGAGAGTTGAGCCAGTATGTAAATCCTTCAATCAAAGTCACAATAGAAGAGGGTCATATATCTTTCGCAGAAGATGAGAAGGTGCTGACCGACAACCCGAAGCAGAGACACGCATATCACGGATTGTATCGTGCGTTGGTAAACAGCATGGTCGTTGGCGTATCTGAGGGATATAAGAAAGAACTTGAGCTTGTCGGTGTGGGTTATCGTGTTTCCAATCAGGGAAATATCTTGGAGCTTGCATTAGGCTATACCCATAACATATTCATCCAGTTACCTCCTGAGATAAAGGTCGAGACGAAGTCTGAAAGAAACAAGAATCCTCTGATTCTGTTGGAGTCCTGCGACAAGCAGCTCATCGGACAGGTTTGTGCCAAGATACGTTCATTCCGTATGCCTGAACCATATAAGGGCAAGGGTGTCAAGTTTGTTGGCGAGGTTATCCGCAGGAAGTCCGGTAAGGCAGCTGGTGCTAAGTAACTTTTAAAATAGAGCATTATGACGACAAAAATAGAAAGACGAATCAAAATCAAATATAGAGTTCGCAATAAGGTGTCGGGCACGGCGGAGCGTCCTCGTATGTCTGTTTTCAGAAGCAACAAGCAGATCTACGTCCAGCTTGTAGACGATCTCGCAGGAAAGACTTTGGCTGCAGCGTCATCTTTGGGCCTTACAGAGGCTATGC
>CAVDAU010000094.1:0-8947 GCA_963607015.1 Streptococcaceae bacterium | reverse complement strand
GAAATTATCTTTTGTTTCTTAATGCAACTTATCCCCACTAATTTTCTACTGACCCACTTTCACCCGTTAGACAATGCTCATGCCGAGCGTACAAAAAGCTGCCCGCACCTTCACAGGCACGGGCAGCACAAACCACAAATACAAATACAACTAAACAAAGTTTCTTTCAAAGCTGATACATACGTATCATGTATATAGCTTAACTACATCTTTTCTCTTTCTTCTTCTCACACAATTCCTTGTGCCATCATGGCGTGAGCCACCTTCATGAAGCCTGCGACGTTTGCGCCCTTCACGTAGTTCACATAGCCATCCGGCTGCGTGCCGTACTTCGTGCACTGCTCGTGGATGTTGCGCATGATGTGGTGGAGCTTCTCGTCCACCTCTTCCGCGCTCCAGCTCAGGTGCATTGCGTTCTGCGACATCTCCAAACCGGAAGTGGCCACACCGCCTGCATTCACAGCCTTGCCCGGGGCAAACAGCACCTTGTGCTCGATGAACTTGTCGATGGCTTCGGGCGTGCATCCCATGTTCGACACCTCAGCCACACACAGCGTCTTGTTGTCTATCAGTTGTTGGGCATCATCGCCGTCAAGCTCATTCTGCGTGGCGCAGCACAGAGCCACATCCACCTTCTGTTCCCACGGCTTCTTGCCGGCATAGAACGTTGCATTGGGATATTGCTCCACATAAGGCTCGACCACGTCATTGCCCGAGGCACGAAGTTCAAGCATATAGTCAATCTTGTCGCCACTGATGCCGTCAGGATCATAGATATAGCCGTCAGGACCGGAGATTGTGACAACCTTGGCACCGAGCTGCGTGGCCTTTGTCACGGCTCCCCAAGCCACATTGCCAAAGCCGGACACGGCAACGGTCTTGCCGTTCAAATCCAATCCGCGCGTAGCCATCATCTGCTTCACGAAGTACAGTGCGCCAAAGCCTGTGGCTTCAGGACGGATCAGCGAGCCGCCGTATTCAAGTCCCTTGCCCGTGAATGTTCCGTTGAACCGGCGTGTCAGCTTCTTGTACATGCCGAACACATATCCGATTTCACGCGCTCCGACACCGATGTCACCGGCAGGAACGTCCATCTCGGGACCCACATGACGCCACAGCTCAAGCATGAACGCCTGACAGAATCTCATGATTTCGGCATCGCTCTTGCCACGCGGCGAGAAGTCGGAACCGCCCTTGCCGCCACCCATAGGCAGCGTCGTCAAGGCGTTCTTGAACGTCTGCTCAAAGCCCAAGAACTTCAATATCGAAAGGTTTACGGAAGCATGGAATCTCAGACCGCCTTTATACGGGCCAATGGCATTGTTGAACTGCACCCTGTAGCCCAAGTTTGTCTGAACCTCACCTTTGTCATCGACCCAAGTCACACGGAAAGTGAAAATCCTGTCGGGCTCTACGAGTCTTTCGATGATCTTTGCCTTCTCAAACTCAGGATGCTTGTTATATACATCCTCAATCGACATCAAGACCTCTCTGACGGCCTGCAGATATTCCGATTCATTTGGATGCTTCGCCTCCAAACCAGACATTATTTTCTGTATATCCATAGTACAAAGATTTTAGTAAGTTATAGTGTCGTGTCTTATCAAAGTGTCACTAAACACGCTGCAAATATATGTATATTCCGAACATGGAAAATCTTTTCACGCAAAATTTACATTAATTAGCGTTAAATCGTCAAAGTTCACTCTTCCGACACACCGGCATCAGCCCGCAACGGGACGGTAAAGGTAGCATTTTTCATATACGCAGTGAAGCCGACACTGTTTTTTTCCGTTATTTTGCAGACCGCCCAAGAAAAAAGAGAAACACGATGCTCAGCAAACTCAAACTCAACCAACTGTATCTGCGCGACACCCAATTTGCCAACCTGATGACACGCAGAATCTACAACATACTCCTGATTGCCAACCCCTACGATGCCTTCATGCTCGAGGACGACGGCCGCATAGAGGAAAAAATCTTCATCGAATACGCCTCACTCTCGTTGCGCTATCCGCCGCGCTTCACGCAGGTCTCCACCTACGACGAAGCCCTGGAGCAGTTGCAGACCATGGAGTATGACCTTATTATATGTATGCCCGGCAACGGAGACAACGACACGTTTGATGTCGCGAGAAGCCTGAAGAAGCAATACTCCGGAATACCGATGGTCATACTCACGCCCTTCAGCCACGGCATCACACGCCGCATGGCAAACGAAGACCTCAGCGCATTCGAGTATATCTTCTGCTGGCTCGGCAACACCGACCTGCTGGTATCCATCATCAAGCTGCTGGAAGACAAGATGAACCTCGACCACGACCTCAAGGAGGTGGGCGTGCAGGTCATCATGCTTGTCGAGGACGGCATCCGCTTCTACTCGTCCATCCTTCCCAACATATACAAGTTTGTGCTTCAGCAGAGCCAGGAGTTTGCCACCGAAGCCCTCAACGAACATCAGCGCACTCTGCGTCTGCGCGGGCGACCCAAGATTGCACTGGCCAGGACATACGAGGAGGCCGTTGGCATCTACGACAAGTTCAAGAACAACATGCTCGGTGTCATCACCGACGTGCGCTTCCCGCTCTCCGACGGAGCCGACAAGGACGGCCTGGCAGGAATAAAGCTGTGCGAGCACATCCGCAAGGAAGACCCCTTCGTGCCGTTGATAATCCAGTCGTCGGAGTCGGAGAACGTGATGTATGCCAAGAAATACCGCGCCGCCTTCATCGACAAAAGCTCAAAGAAGATGGATGTCGACCTGCGCCGCATAGTGTCCGAGGAGTTCGGCTTCGGCGATTTCATCTTCCGCAATCCGCAAACCCACGAAAAGATTGCCCGCGTCAAGAACCTGAAGGAACTGCAGAACATCATCCACGCCGTACCTGCCGAGTCGTTCCTCTACCACATCAGCCGCAACCACATCAGCCGCTGGCTCTACTCGCGTGCCATATTCCCCATAGCGGAGTTCCTGAAGCCCATCACCTGGGCCAGCTTGCAGGATGTCGAGGCGCACCGCAAAATCATTGCCGACGCCATCGTCAAATACCGCCAGATGAAGAATCAGGGTGTCGTGGCCATCTTCAAGCGCGACCGTTTCGACAGCTATTCCAACTTCGCACGCATCGGCGAAGGCTCATTGGGCGGCAAGGGTCGCGGACTGGCATTCATAGACTATTTCCTGAAGCGTCATGCCGAGTTCTATGAGTTCGACAATGCCAAGGTGGTCATTCCCAAGACCGTCGTGCTCTGCACAGACATCTTCGACGAGTTCATGGACACGAACAACCTCTATCAGGTCGCCTTGTCCGATGCCGACGATGACACCATACTGCGATACTTCCTCAAGGCACGGCTGCCGGAACGCCTGATACCGGACTTCTTCACGTTCTTCGATGCCGTGAAGTCGCCCATCGCCGTCAGGTCTTCATCCCTGCTCGAGGACTCCCACTACCAGCCCTTTGCCGGAGTGTACAACACATACATGATTCCGTTCCGTGACGACAAGTACGAGATGATGCGCATGCTGTCCGATGCCATCAAGGGTGTCTACGCCTCCGTCTACTTCAAAAGTTCGAAAGCCTACATGCAGGCCACAAGCAACGTCATAGACCAGGAGAAGATGGCGGTGATTCTACAGGAGGTGGTGGGCTGTCAGTATGGCGATGCCTACTATCCGTCGTTCTCCGGTGTCGGACGGTCGCTCAACTTCTACCCCATCGGCGACGAGAAACCGGAAGAGGGAACGGTGAATCTGGCACTCGGACTGGGGAAGTACATCGTCGACGGCGGGCTTACGCTCCGCTTCTCGCCATATCATCCGAACAAAATCCTGCAGACCGGCGAGCTTGACATGGCACTGCGCGAGACGCAGACACGCTTCTATGCCCTCGACATGTCGAACACGCAGAAAGATTTCTCCATCAACGACGGTTTCAATCTGCTCAAGCGCAACGTCAAGGATGCCGAGAAGGAAGGCTCGCTGAACTACATAGCCTCAACATTCGACCCCTATGACCAGATCATACGCGACGGTTTGTACCCGGGCGGACGCAAGGTCATAACCTTCGCGAACATACTGCAGCACGACGTGTTCCCGCTTGCCAAGATCCTTCAGCTGTCGTTGAAGTACGGCCAGGAGGAGATGCGCCGCCCTGTCGAGATAGAGTTTGCAGGCAACCTCAGCCACGAGAAAGACCCCAAGGGTTCTTTCTATCTGTTGCAGATACGTCCCATTGTCGATGCCACGGCAAATCTGGAGGAAGACCTGACGCAGATTCCCGACAATGAGTTGCTGTTGCGTTCCGACAACTCGCTCGGCCACGGCATAATGAACGGCATCCACGATGTCGTCTATGTGAAGACCGACAACTACAATGCGCAGTATAACCCCGACATAGCCCGCGAAATCGAGAAAATCAACAAGCGGTTCCTTGACGACAAGAAAGGATACATACTGATAGGTCCCGGACGTTGGGGCAGCAGCGACTCTTGGCTTGGCATACCTGTCAAGTGGCCACACATCAGTGCGGCACGTGTCATTGTCGAGGCCGGTCTCACGAACTATCGTGTCGACCCGAGCCAAGGCACCCACTTCTTCCAGAACCTGACATCGTTCGGCGTGGGCTACTTCACCATCAATGCCTATATGAATGACGGCATCTATGACCAGCAGACGCTGAACTCGTTGCCCGCTGTCGAAGAGACCGAGTACCTGCGTCACGTCCGCTTCGACAGTCCGCTCACGGTGAAGATGGACGGAAAGAAAAGAATTGGAGTAGTAATGTTGCCACAACCGTAACGGCCATGAACGACGTAAGACAAAATTCACTGCGGGCATGGATGCTCGCCGCAAGACCCAAGACCCTCTCCGGAGCCATAATCCCCGTGCTCTTCGGCAGTGCACTGGCATATTCCGATGGGCGCATACACACCGCGACAGCCCTGCTGTGCGCCCTGTTTGCATGCCTCATGCAGATAGCCGCCAACTTCGTCAATGACTGGTACGACTTCCGCAAAGGCACCGACCGCGAAGACCGTCTCGGTCCCGAACGTGCGTGCGCACAGGGATGGATAACGCCCGATGCCATGAAGAAAGCCGTAGGCATCGTCATCGCGGTGGCCTGCATGGTGGGTCTTGTGGTTCTGTTCACGGAACAGGACGGGATGGCGTGGCACGGACTCGAGCTGTTCATCGTGGGGCTGCTGTGCGTGGTGTTCTGCATACTCTACACCACCGGCCTGTCCTACATCGGTCTCGGCGACCTGCTTGTCCTGCTGTTTTTCGGCATCATTCCGGTCTGCGGCACATACTATGTGCAGGCACACACGCTCACGTGGCCTTGCTTCGTGCTGTCGCTCGTCAGTGGCATCTGCATAGACACGCTGCTGATAGTCAACAACTACCGCGACCGCGACCAGGACCGCATCAGCGGCAAGCGCACCGTCATCGTGCGCTTCGGCGAGCCTTTCGGCCGGTACGCATACCTGTCTCTTGGTGTGGCTGCCGCACTGCTAAGTTTCCTGCTTGTCTTCTACGGCAAGATTTCCTTTCTTGGCTACGTCCTGTCTGCCGGCACGTATCTTGTGCTGCACATCACGACATGGAGACGCATGGTCAGGATCGGCCACGGCAGGGAGCTGAACGGCATCCTCGGGCAGAACTCGCGCAACATGCTTCTGCTTGGTGTTCTGCTGAGTTTGGCTTTGGTGTTATGAGCCGGATCTCTGTCCAAGCTCAATGACTTCCAAGTCCTTGAACGTGCCGCCGTCAATCCTGAAGCGCACGAGTGTGCGCACCTTGTGGAAGCCATAGATACCGGCAGCACCCGGGTTGATGTGCAGGATGCCGAGCGTACTGTCAAACTTCACCTTCAGGATATGCGAGTGTCCGCTTATGAACAGTTTCGGGCGTTCTGCCTTCAGAGCCTCACGCACCGAAGGGTCGTAATGCCCGGGGTAGCCGCCAATGTGCTTCATAAGCACGGAGGCATCCTCCACGACAAACCGCTGTATCTCAGGATAGGCGATGCGCACATCCTGACCGTCGGCATTGCCATACACAGCTCTCAGCGGTCTGAAGACATTCAGCCTGTCGGCAAGCTCTATCGAGCCTATGTCTCCGGCATGCCAAATCTCGTCGCACGGTTCAAAATACTTCAGGTAGCGGTCGTCCCAGTAGCCGTGCGTGTCCGACATCAGTCCTATCGTCTTCATACCACAGGAGTCAGCCCCATTTGTTTTGCACGTTTCAGCAGGAAGTCAATCTCTGCATCATGTTCGTTCGGCAGTCCGTCGTCGAGGATGGCGTTCTTCAGTGCCTGCTTCAATGCGCCGACCTCGGGACCGGGCTTCAGCCCGAACATCTGCATAATCTCGTTCCCGTCGACATAAGGCTGGAAGTTGCGGCGATGGTCTTTCTCCTTCAGGTCTGCCAGCTTCTGACGCACAATCCGGAAGTTGTGCAGGAACCGTTGCTTCTTCTCGAGGTTCTTCGACGTTATGTCGGCCTCACACAGCAGCATCAGGTCTCCTATGTCATCGCCGGCCTCAAACAGCAACCGCCTCACAGCCGAGTCCGTAACCTCATCGTCGGCAATCACTATCGGCCGCATGTGCAGTTCCACCAGCTTCCTGACATACTTCATCTTCTCGTTCATGGGCAGTTTCATCCGCTGGAATATCTTCGGCACCATCTTGCTGCCAATGTAGTCGTGGTTGTGGAATGTCCACCCCTGCGCGTTGTCCCAGCGTTTTGATGCCGGTTTGCCAATGTCGTGCAGCAGGGCTGCCCATCGCAGCCATAGGTTGTCGGTGTGTTTGCTTACGTTGTCCAGAACCTGAAGTGTGTGGTAGAAATTGTCCTTGTGCGCCCTGCCATTGCGGCTCTCCACGCCCTGCAACGCCGCCAACTCGGGGAATATGATCTCCAGCAGGCCGCAACGTTCCAGCTCCACAAAGCCGATGGACGGTGTCGGCGACATCAGAATCTTGTTCAGTTCTTCGTTGATGCGTTCTTTCGAGATTATGTCTATGCGCTCCTTGTTGCGACACAGGGAGTCGAACGTCTCGTCGTCGATGCGGAAGTTCAGCTGTGTGGCGAAACGTATGCACCGCATCATCCGCAAAGGGTCGTCGCTGAACGTTATGTCCGGATCCAACGGCGTGCGTATTATGCCGTCTTCAAGGTCGAGCACACCGTCAAAGGGGTCTACGAGTTCTCCGAACCGGTTGCTGTTGAGGCACACGGCCAAGGCATTGATGGTGAAGTCGCGCCGGTTCTGGTCATCCTCGAGTGTCCCGTCCTCGACGACCGGCTTGCGCGAGTCGTGTGTGTATGACTCTTTCCTCGCTCCCACAAATTCTATTTCCTGCCCACGGTATTTCACCTGTGCCGTGCCGAAGTTCTTGAAGACCGACAAGTGTGCAGCCCTGCCCAGCCTGCGTGCAAAGGCTTGTGCCATTTCGATGCCGCTGCCCACAACCACCACGTCAATGTCGGTCGACGGGCGTTGCAGGAACAGGTCGCGCACGTAGCCACCTACAGCATAGCACTCCATATTCAGTTCATCGGCTGTCTGCTGTATCTGTTGGAAGATGCTTTTGGAGAAGCACGCCTTCAGCTGTTCATTCGTCAAATGTATCATCACGAGAAAAATCATTTCGGGACAATCATCCCGAAAACGGGCTGCAAAGATACGCCAAAGAAACGGAAAATCTCTAATTTTGCCCTCGTTACAAGAAAAGCGATACCGTTATGAAGAAATCAACCATCCTCCATGCACTGCTGCTTTGCGTCGCGCTGTTGGCAGCATCGTCGTGCGACAACACAGACAAGCAGGCGGCAGCCCTGCTTGCCGAAGCACAGGAAGCCTATCGGGCAGGCGATTACGAACAGGCAAAAACACTGGCAGACAGCATAAAGGTTCTGTACCCCAAAGCCTACGACGTGAGACATCAGGGCAACCGCCTGATACAGGACATAGAGCTTGCGGCAGAGCAACGCAATGTGGCATGGCTCGACAGCATCATCGCGGTGAAGCAGGATAGCCTCAACCTCGTAAAGAGCCGTTTCACACTTGAGAAAGATACGGCATACCAACAGACCGGCAACTACTTTGCACCCTCACAGGTGGTCGAGAAGAACCTGCACCGCTCATACCTGCGCTTCCGGACCGATGAGACAGGACAGCTCAGCATGACCTCCATCTACTGCGGCAGCGGCAACATACACCACACTTCCGTGCGCGTCACGGCTCCCGACGGGTCTTATGCCGAGACCCCTGCATCGTCCGACAGCTACGAGACGACCGATATGTCAGAGCACATCGAGAAGGCTGACTATAAATATGGAGAAGACGGCGGAGTGATAGACTTCATCTGCATGAACCACGACAAGAACCTGAAGGTGACTTTCAAGGGCGACCGGCAGTACAGCACCGTCATGTCCGCAGCCGACCGCAACGCAGCAGCCAATGTCAGCAGCCTGTCACGCCTGCTCACGTCCATCACCGGTGCCAACAAGATGAAGGAAGAGTCCGTTCTGAAGATACGCTTCATCGAACGGAAAATCTCGGAGCGGGACGACACGGCGAAGCAGTGATGAGTGACAAGTAAGAAGATAACTGGACAGGTAAAACTCCGGTACCTCCGTTCCCCTATCAGGAAGAACAAGTGAGCTTCGCAAACGGTGAGCTCACGCTTCACGGCGCACTTCCAAATTCACCCCGGCATCCTGCCATCTGAGATAGTGTCCGTGCGGTAACAATGCCGCTACGGCTCCATCGCAGCACTGCCAACCCCTATTGCACTTAAAAATAGTCCGGAGACGGGAATGTTTTGGATGTTTTGTCTCCCATGATATAGTGAAAACCTTTCATCACTACGCTTACATCGTGTCAGCAGCCGGCTGAAGTCGTCTCACATCGACCGTTGTGAACGTTCACAT
>CAVDAU010000093.1:0-9003 GCA_963607015.1 Streptococcaceae bacterium | reverse complement strand
GTTATACTCATCGGCCTGTGAGATTATAGAGAGGCACACACGCCACAGGACCTGGATATTAAATGAAAGAGTCGTGGTGGATACATCAGTTCAGTGGAAATGTCGTTTTTTCTTGGCGAAAAAGAGCGTATCTTTGCCATTATGAAAAAGATATTCGCAATTCTCACAGTGTTGCTGCTGGCATCGGGCTTGACGACTGCCGGTGCTGAAGACAACAAGGACTGGGGCGGCCTGTCGCGCTATGCCCGGTCGGACTCCGTGGTACGGACACTGCCGCAAGAGGAGCGGCGCGTGGTGTTCATCGGCAACTCCATAACCGATTTCTGGTATGACACTCATCCGGAGTTCTTCAAGTCGAACGGCTACATCGGCCGCGGCATATCGGGCCAGACATCCTATCAGTTCATCGTGCGCTTCAGGCAGGATGTCGTGAACCTGCACCCGCTGGCCGTGGTGATAAACACCGCCACGAACGACGTTGCGGAGAACACGGGACCGTATGACGAGGAGCGCACCATGGACAACATAAAGACAATGGTGGATCTGGCAACGGCGGCAAACATCAAGGTCATACTGACCACCACTCTGCCGGCATCGCACTTCGGATGGAATCCCGCCATCAAGGACGCGAGCGAGAAGATTGCACGGCTGAACGACCGCATCCGCCGGTATGCCCTTGACAACGGCCTTGGCTTCGTGGACTACTACAGTCACATGGTGACCGGCACCGAGCGGTCGCTCAATCCGGACTACTCCAACGACGGTGTGCACCCCACGGCGGCAGGATATGCGGTCATGGAGCCACTCGTGCAGGCAGTTATCGACAGTGTGCTTGCGCCGGCAGAACGGTAGCCGACTTGTGGGTGCGGCGGCTATCGGCGCGTCAGCTGCAGACCGTCGGGGGTGATGACGATGAGATGACGCTTGTAGAGGTCGCCGACGGCTTTCTTGAAGACTTTCTTGCTCACGCCGAAGGTGTCGTAGATATCCTGCGACGAACTCTTGTCGCCAAGGGCGGTGCGGCCGCCATTGTCGCGCAGGTGCTGCAGGAGCACGTGGGCGAAGTCCTCCACATTGCCGTAGCCGGACTTCTGCAGGGCTATGTCTATCTTGCCGTCAGGACGCACCTGCTTGACGTATGCCTTCAGGCGCAGTCCCCGGTGCATGGGGCGGAACACCTCGTCGCGGAAGACCAGTCCGCTGAACCTGTCGTCGACAATCACCTTATAGCCCAGGTCGGTGCGTTGCCACACCATGATGTCCACTTCCTGCCACGGCTCATACTGCGGCGTGTCCTCCTTGTCGAGGAAGTGCTCTATGCGTGCCGAAGCCACGATGCGGAAGCTCTCGTCGTCGACGTGGGCGTGCACCACATACCGCTGTCCCACCTCCATGGGCTGCTTCTGCTCGCGGAAAGGGCAGAAGAGGTCTTTCATCAGTCCCCAGTCGAGGAACGCCCCGTAGCGGTTCACCCACGTCACCTCGAGGCAGGCGAAGCCGCCGACCTGAACATACGGCGTCAGCGTCGTGGCGACAAGCCGCTCTTCGTTGTCGAGGTAGATGAACACCCGCAGCTCGTCGCCGATGGACCGGTGTTCGGGTACGTAACGCTTGGGCAGAAGGATTTCGCCTTCCTCACCGCCGTCGAGATAAAGACCGAAGTCCACTTCCTTCACTATCTTCAGCGTGTTGAAACGCCCTAATTCTATTGCCATAAGGTGTTGATGTGTGTGTTGGTGATGTCGGGTCGCAAAGGTAGCTATATTTTGCAGATAATTCTTACCTTTGGCGTCCTAACGCAAAGAAGACGGGATTTTTATGGCTAAGGACAAGACGGCATACGTGTGTGACAACTGCGGCTACGACTCTCCACGATGGATGGGCCGCTGCCCCTCGTGCGGAGAGTGGAACACGTTCAAGGAGATCACCGTGCGCAAGGAGACGGCCGCCCGCAGTGCGGCAGCAGCAGTGCGTCCGGCCGGTGCTCCGCAGCCGCGCCCTGTGCCGCTGAAGGACATAGATGCCGTCAGCGAGCCGCGCTACGACATGCACGATGCCGAGCTGAACCGCGTGCTTGGCGGCGGACTGGTGAAAGGCTCATTGGTGCTGCTCGGCGGAGAGCCGGGCATAGGCAAGTCCACGCTCGTGATGCAGACCGTGCTGCGTATGCCCGAACGGAACATCCTCTACGTGTCGGGAGAGGAGAGCGAACGCCAGCTCAAGCTGCGTGCCGACCGCATAGGGCCGCACGACAGCGGTTGCCTGGTCCTCTGCGAGACATCACTGGAGCAGGTGTTCGCCCACATCAGGGACACGCGCCCCGACATCGTGATTGTCGACTCCATACAGACCATGCACACCGAGGCCGCCGAGTCGTCGCCGGGAAGTGTGACGCAGGTGCGCGAATGTGCGGCAGCCATTCTGCGCATGGCCAAGGAGACGCAGACGGCAGTCCTGCTGATAGGACATATAAACAAGGAGGGAACCATCGCCGGACCGAAGATACTGGAACACATCGTCGACACCGTGCTGCAGTTTGAAGGCGACCAACACTATATGTACCGCATACTGCGGAGCAGCAAGAACCGCTTCGGCAGTACCGATGAGCTGGGAATCTACGAGATGCGGCAGGAAGGCCTGCGGCAGGTCAGCAACCCGTCGGAGCTGCTGCTGAACCAGTCTCCCGCAGGCATGAGCGGAATTGCCATCGCCTCTGCTGTTGAGGGCGTGAGGCCGCTGCTGATAGAGGTGCAGGCTTTGGTCAGCAGTGCCGTCTACGGCTATCCGCAACGCTCCGCCACGGGCTTCGACCTGCGGCGCATGAACATGCTTCTTGCGGTATTGGAGAAACGCGTGGGCTTCAAGCTGGCGCAGAAGGACGTGTTCCTGAACATCGCCGGTGGACTGCGCGTCAACGACACGGCCATAGACCTGGCGGTGATCAGTGCCATACTCTCGAGCAACATGGACGTGGCCATCGGCTCCGACGTGTGCATGGCGGGAGAAATCGGCCTGTCGGGCGAGATACGTCCGGTGAACCGCATAGAACAGCGCATCAACGAGGCGTGCAAGTTAGGCTTCAAGCGGATCATCCTGCCCAGGAACAACATGCAGGGACTTGACGCCGGAAAGACCGGCATTGAGATAGTGCCGGTGATGAAGGTCGAGGAGGCGTTCCGCGCACTGTTCGGATAAGAGAGAGAGAGCTTATACATTCCTATATATATTATGGTGTACGAATATCAGTTACGGGTACTGCCGCCGACGGCAGCGGACTCTGACAGCCTGAAGCGTTACTTGGCAGAAGAGAAGGGACTGCCCGAACGCGGCATTGACTGCGTGCGCATCGTCAGGCGCAGCATAGACGCGCGTCAGCGCACCGTCTACGTCAATCTGTCCGTCCGTGTCTATGTCGGCGAGAAGCCTGAAGAGACGGAATATGTGCGCACGGACTACGGCAATGTCGACGGTCACCGTCAGGTCATAGTCGTGGGAGCGGGCCCGGGGGGACTGTTCGCCGCCCTGAAGCTCATCGAGCTTGGACTGAAGCCGGTGGTCGTGGAGCGGGGCAAGGACGTGCACCGGCGCAAGGTGGACATCGCACGCATAAGCCGTGAGCAGACCGTAGACCCCGAGTCGAACTACAGCTTCGGCGAGGGTGGGGCGGGAGCCTTTTCGGACGGCAAGCTCTTCACCCGCTCCACCAAGCGCGGCTCCGTGGACAAGATTCTGAACGTCTTCTGTCAGCACGGAGCGTCGGAGGCGATACTCGTCGACGCACATCCGCACATCGGTACCGACCGCCTGCCGCGCGTCATCGAGAACATGCGCAACACCATCCTGAGCTGCGGCGGTGAGGTCCGTTTCCAAACACGCATGAACGCGCTGCTCGTGGAGGGCGACCGCGTCTTCGGCATAGAGACCGACGGCGGACAGACACTGCTCGGCCCCGTGATCCTCGCCACCGGACACTCGGCACGCGATGTCTACCGCCGGCTGTGGCAGAGCGGCGTGGAGATAGAGGCCAAGGGACTGGCCATGGGCGTGCGGCTGGAGCATCCGTCGCAGCTGATAGACAGGATTCAGTATCACAGCCGTGAGGGACGCGGCAAGTGGCTGCCGGCAGCGGAATACAGCTTCACGACGCAGGTCGGCGGGCGTGGCGTCTACAGCTTCTGCATGTGCCCGGGCGGCTTTGTCGTCCCTGCCGCCAGCGGCCCGCAGCAGATTGTCGTCAACGGCATGAGCCCCGCAAGCCGCGGTTCCCGATGGAGCAACAGCGGCATGGTGGTCGAGATGAGGCCGGAGGACTGGACAGCCGACCGCAGCGTCTGGGGACAGCTTGCCGAGGACGGATATGTCGCGTCGGCACCGACGGTTCTGAGGGGCATGTACTTGCAGGATGCGCTCGAGAAGCTCTGCTGGCAGCAGGGCAACATGAAGCAGACGGCACCGGCACAACGCATGGCGGACTTCGTGAACCGCCGCCTTAGCGCGGATCTGCCCGACAGCTCCTATGCGCCGGGGCTGCTGGCTTCGCCGCTGCACTTCTGGCTGCCGCCGTTCATAGCCACGCGCCTGCAGACGGCATTCGGAGCTTTCGGCAAGCGCAGCCACGGGTTCCTGACCAACGATGCGGTGGTCATAGGCGTGGAGACGCGCACGTCGTCGCCGGTGCGCATTGTCCGCGACCGCGACACCCTGCAGCACATACGGCTGAAGGGACTGTTCCCCTGCGGCGAGGGAGCCGGATATGCCGGAGGGATTGTGTCGGCGGGCATCGACGGCGAACGCTGTGCCGAGTCGGCGGCGGAATATGTCAAGACGAGCAGCCATGCCTGAGATGCCGCGCCCGGAGATAGCCATCATCGACCCGAACACGCTGACGTGTCTCGGGCTGGAGAACCTGTTGCAGGAGATAATTCCGGTGGCGGTCATACGCACGTTCAGCTCTTTCCGGGAGTTGGTGGACGACACGCCCGACATGTATGCCCACTACTTCGTCGCCACGCAGATATACTTCAGCCACACGGCGTTCTTCCTGAAGCGCAAGTTCCAGACCATCGTGCTGTGTACTGCCGACAACACCCCGCAGCTCAGGGGCGTGCTGACGCTCAACATCTGCCAGGACCAGCAGCATCTGGCGAAGTCCATACTGATGCTCCACAGCCACGGACACAAGGACGGGCACAGGGGAATGTCGCCGCAGACGGGTCGCCTACAGAGGACGGGCACGCCGCCCGACGACGGCAGCGGACTGACGGCACGCGAGATCGAGGTGCTGTCGATGGTGGCCCGAGGGATGATTAACAAGGAGATTGCCGACCGCCTCAGCATAAGCCTGACCACCGTCATCACCCACCGCAAGAACATCACCGAGAAGCTCGGCATCAAGACCGTCTCAGGACTGGCCATCTACGCCGTGATGAACGGCTACATCGAGGCGGACAGCATCTGACAGCCACGCGCAGCGGCAGGGCCGAAAATCCTCATAAATAAGGATTGCCCGCACCGGCACTTTCCGCTTCCTTTGCAGCGGAAACATTTTCATTTTTCAGAGGATAATCGACATGATAAGGAATATTGCCGTCGCACTGATGCTGTGCGCCTGCTGCGCGGGTGCCCACGCCGAGGATGCGGACACCGCGAGACCGCTGACGGCGGTCAACGACACGGTGCGCGACATCGAGGAGATTGTTGTCATAGGGACACCGAAGGAGAACGCAAGGCTCAGGCAGCAGACGCTCTCGTCGAACTCGTTTTCGGGGACGGAGCTGCGCATGCGCGGCATAGGCTCGGTGAAGTCGATTTCCGCCCTCGCACCGAACCTTTTCATCCCGTCCTACGGCTCCAAGCTGACCACCTCCGCCTACATACGCGGCATCGGGTCGCGCATCAACACGCCTGCCATCGGGCTGTATGTGGACAACATTCCGTACATAAACAAAAGCTCGTTCGACTTCAACTACTCCGACGTGGAGCGCATCGACGTGATGAGAGGCCCGCAGGGGACGCTCTACGGGCGCAACACCATGGGCGGACTCATCCGCGTGTTCACCAAGAGTCCGTTTTCCTATCAGGGCACAGACCTGCACCTCGAGACCGCCACATACGGCGAGTACAAGGCACGCGTGACGCACTATCACCGCCTGACGGACAGGTTCGCCTTCTCCGGCGGCCTCTTCTACGAGCACGCCGACGGCTTCTTCCGCAACGCCGCGAAGGGCAGCCGTGCCGACCGCAGCAATGACTACGGCACCCGCCTGCGCGCGGTTTGGCTTCCCGGAAGCAACACAAAACTGGACTTCACCGCCAATTATGAGTACCTGACGCAGGGAGCGTATCCGTACCAATACCTCGGTGTAGCCGACGGCAGTGAGGAGACGCGTGCCGACAAGATAGGGCTGGTGTCCTACAACCGCGACGGGCACTATCGCCGCCATCTGCTCAACACCGGACTCAACATCGAGCACCGTGCCGCGGGCTTCACCTTCAACAGCGTCAGCGGTTTCCAGCTGCTGAAGGACCGGATGGACATGGATCAGGACTACACGGAGCTGGACATCTTCACCCTCCGGCAGCGGCAGCGGAGCGAGACGCTGACGCAGGAGTTCGCCTTCAAGTCGCGTCCCGACAGCCGGTGGGAGTGGACGACGGGCCTTAGCGGCTTCTATCAGTGGCTCGACACCAAGGCTCCCGTGACCTTCCACGAAGACGGAATCCAAGGGCTCATCGAGGACAACGTGAACGCCGTCTTCCGCCGCCTGCAGGCCTCGAACCCGAGAATGCCGGAGATGAACCTCGACGTCATCGGCAGCAGCTTCGCCATACGCGGAGGCTTCAGCACGCCAACGGCCAATGCCGCCGTCTATCACCAATCCACGTTCCACGACTTTCCTGTCAGCGGACTGTCGCTGACCGTTGGGGCACGCATGGAGTATGAGCGCGTGTGGATAGACTACAACTCGGGCACGGCACTCGTGTTCGACTTCAACATCCCCTCGCTTTCGGGCGTGCCGTCCATGCAGCCCGTGCTCAGCCGGCTCCGGAACATCGGCGTCAGCTCCGACCTCATCGGCAGCCTCAGCCGCGACAACCGGGAGTTTCTGCCCAAGGTCGCGCTGAAGTATGACTTCGACCGGCAGAACAATGTCTACGCCTCCGTGTCGAAAGGCTACCGCTCCGGCGGCTACAACATACAGATGTTTTCCGACCTCATCGAGAGTTCGCTGTCGTCGGCAATGATGGCGGCTGCGGACAGCAAGAGCGGCGGCATGATGACGCAGATGGCGGGCGACGCGCTGTCGGGCATGACCGGCTTCACGCCCGATGTCGACGGCACGGTGGCCTACCGTCCGGAACGATCCCTGAACTACGAGCTTGGCGGACACTTCACCCTTGCCGACGGAGCCTTGCAGGCCGACATGGCGGTGTTCCTGATGAACACCTCCGACCAGCAGATCTCGCGCTTCTCCGCCAACGGCTTCGGGCGCATCACCGTCAACGCGGGCCGGAGCCGCAGCCGCGGCGCGGAGCTGTCATTGCGCTGGAAGCCGACGGCCGCCCTCGCCCTGAACGCCAACTACGGCTACACCCGCGCCACGTTCCGCGACTACCGCGTGAGCGAGACGACGGACTACACGGGCAACCTCGTGCCGTTCGTGCCGCGCCACACGCTGAACCTCAACGCCCGCTACACCTTCCTCATGCGCAGCGGAGCATGGCTCGACGCCATAAACCTCAACGCCGGATACACCGGTGCCGGACGCATCTACTGGACGGAAGACAACACCGCCTCCCAGCCTTTCTACGGCCTCGCTGACGGCAGCGTGGAGTTCACGCGCGGGAGTTCCGTGCTCGGAGTGTGGGTCAGGAACGCCTTCGACCGCAGCTATGCGGCGTTCTACTTCGAGAGCCTCGGGCGCAAGTTCCGCCAGCAGGGCAACCCCCTACAGGTCGGCATGAGCCTCGACCTCAAGTTCTGACGGGGTGCGCAGCCGCGCATTTTTCGGGGATATTCCGTCCGTTTTTGCCTGTTCTTGGAAGAAGAATCTTATATTCGCATCCACGATGCGGCGCGTCCGTCATGCGGATACGCCGCGTCCCCCGTCCGCAGAAAGGCGGGGGAACAGGCTGAAACCAACATCAACACACAACACACTATGACCCGAAGAATCTATACCACCGCCCCCGACGGCTACCCCGTCTGCATGCTCGACAGCTGCCCCAAGGCCGCCAAGTGTCTCCACCGCATCGCCTTCGACCAGCTGAGGACGAAGTCGGACTACATGCGCCTCATCAACCCCGACCGCTGCACAGCCGACGCCGTCTGCCCGCACTACCGGAGCGGCGACCCCGTGAGCTACGCGCGCGGCTTCACGGGCTTCCAGTCACGAATGTACCCGCAGCAGTACGAACGCTTCAAGGCAGCCCTCGTCCGGCGCTTCGGCCGCAGTTCCTTTTACTACCGCCGCAGCGGCGAGGTGCCCTTGTCGCCCAAGGAGCAGGCCGTGGTGCTGAAGGCACTCGGCAAGGCGGGGGTGACCGAGGAAATGGAGTTCGACAGCTATGAGGATGCCGTCTGCTGGTATGACTGACCGGCAGCACGCGTCCCCGTAGCCGCAGCCGCAGCACCGTCCCGTCCGCTCCGGACACCCGTACAGTCCGCATGATATTCCGGTATCATGCGGACGGTTTTTTTGTGCCGTCCGCGTCGGACTTCTGTCCGCTGCACGCCGGACTTCCGTCCGCTGCACGTCGGACTTCCGTCCGCTGCACGGTGGACTTCCGTCCACTGCACGGTGGACAACAGTCCATAGCACGGTGGACACCAGTCCATAGCGCGTTGGACTCGAGTCCACAGCGCGTTGGACTCGAGTCCACAGCGCGTTGGACTCGAGTCCAACAATGACTGTACTCATACATGGACTGAGAAAACTTCTAAAAGCCGATGAGGATTGTCGGGTTTGGAGAAAGGCGGCGCAGAGTTTTCACACAAAGGCT
>CAVDAU010000092.1:0-9213 GCA_963607015.1 Streptococcaceae bacterium | reverse complement strand
CAGGTTTTATTGATGCAAACCGGTTTGCTCACTTTCAGGTACACACGCCACAGGAGCTACTTTCCACCCAATATCAGGTCTATGTCGCCGTCCCAGTTGGGGTTGATGAAGACGGTGATGGGCTTTTTCTTTAAGATCAGTGTCTCGTAGTCTCCCGCAATGCGGTAGTAGTGGTTGCGCTTCGAGACAAGCTTGCCCTCTGCCAGCTGCGTGTCGGGATTATCAGCATCCTCGGTGGTGGAACCGCTACTGTCCACATGATTCTTCATGCGCAGCGGCACCACGATGACCTCTTCATCCTCATCGTCCTCTTGTGTTGTTATCCGCACATACAAGGTGGAGGTGACGGGCAACAGGTTCGATTCGTTTATGGTCACATCTATGCTGTCCGTATCATTCTCCACTCCATACACGTTCATCCAGTCGTCCGGACGCGTCCAGCTGTCGAGCACGAATTTATTTCCCTCGTCTCCTTCAGTCACACTCTGCGTGCCTTCAGGCGTCAGGAAGTCGTCATAGCAGGTGGACTTGCACTGCGTGTTCACCGAATTGGACAGCAGCACCAGCTCCTTCACCTCGGGAGGGACATCCCTCAACGTCAGCTCCACACCTGCCACACAGCGGTAGAGCCATCCTCCCAGTGCGTCGATGGCACCCGACTCGTATGAGAACACCACCTCACCGGCTTCCTTGTTGCTCATGTCGGCACCATAGCGGGGAGTGCCGAAGAACAGTTCGGGCGTGGTATATTGCGTTGCGTCGGTCAGGCTCACTGTCGCATCGCCGAATGCACCGCTCTCGGTGAAGCTGAACAGATCGTCCTCATTCCGCTGTTCGGCATAGCCGATGGCAGTGACACGATACTCATACGCCTTATCCATGTCGATTACCCCGGTGGCATAGGCGTAACGGGCACCGGAGGCCGATGTCCCGTCCTGTACCTCACAGGTCAGCACGACCTTCTTGAGAAAGGTGAACCCCGTCTCGTCATCGTCATAGCCGGCATCACTCTTTGCCCGACTGTAGACATTCACCTGTATCCGGTCTGTGTAGAGGCTACGCACATTGGCATAAGGAGGGTTCTCACCACTGCCACGCGACACGGCATTTGCAGACGACGACTGCACGACAAACGACACCGGCATCTCCCATGTCCCGCTGTCCAAGTCCGTCTGACCGTCTTCGCTCTGTTGGCATCCGCAGACGACCGACAGGCAGAGCAGCCCACCGACAAGCCATGTATATTTGTTCCCTTTCATAACTGCTTATCCCTTTCTGCGGTTTGTCATTTCTCGCTCCACTCCGATGTCACCGTCAATGCTCCCGACTGTGACAAATCGGGCAGAGTGATTTGGATGATGAACTTCTCTATACTTTCACCGTACTTCTGACCGTCTTCAGAATCGAAGAAACTTTGCAGTCTCTCCATGTAGAGTTCACTGACAAAGAGAGAGCTTGGAAGCAGTGCCTTCAGATTGACCGGCGGCAGACTGTATGTCAGCCCTGTGGTGACACCCGTGTTATACGCCAATGTCTTTATCGGACAGTAGACCAATTGCACCCGTTCGTTGCCACCCTGATCCGCAAAGGACTGCACGTCAGTCGACAGAGGTATCACCGTGACCGGACTTGCAGCATCAGTCGATTCGTAGAGGCGCAGTTCCGTCATCTTGTTCAGCTCACTTCCTGCCGCTGTTCCTGCGTTCTCCCCGAAGCCGATAAGGGTAAAGGTGTTCTGCGTGACGGCAGTGCCGTCCGCAGTGGTTGTCGTCTGCTGTATCATGTCGAGGAACGGGCTGAGTGCCTCCGTATCGGCATCATCGCCGACCTTGGCTGCCTTGCCGCTCACATAGAAGCGGTCGGCACGACTGCTGTAAACCACTTTCGCCTGCAAGCCTGTCCACGGTTGCCAAAGCCCTTTCAGTGTCGCGTTCTCCAAGCAGGATTCATACAACATATTTTTAATCGCAGTTTCCTCTGTGGTGGAGATACTGTTGTTTATGCTTTCCTGGCAATCCAAGCCGTTTACATTGGCGGCAAAACTTGCAAGCCATGTCGCATAAACCGGCCCATCACCAGGTATCAACGTCTTTTCATATGTGTACGAATAAAAATCTGCCGTAAACCCCTTCAGCCAGTCATTGACTTTCAACGGGTTATCGGATGTCGCAACCGGTATCAGCACATCATATACCTTCCCGTCCGTAAACGTGCGTATCTTCTCGCGGGTAAAGTCCGTGTCCCATGCCTGATAGTCGTCAGAGAAGAAGTCCGTGCGGCTCACGATGCGCTGCAACGTGACGGGACAGTCATAGTGGTTGTCCCTGTCGTTGTCCGCCGTCGGCTGTATCTCACACACGCTGAGATAGAACATGTTGTTGTCGCCGAACGCCGTTGTCGTGGGCAGCGACAGATACACCTTGTCCAATGCGACATAGGTCTCCTCGCCGTCCTGTGTCTCCTTGAGATGCAGCACCTCCTCGCCACCGAACAGCGTGGGGTCTGCATTGGCAACGAACACAGCCGTATAGTTGCGCCCTTGTTCGAGCGTGTCCTTCAGTGCCTCGCGCTGATCCCACGTCATCGTTGCACGTTTCATGGGCCAGTCACCGTCCTTCATGCTGCTGATGCCCGGTATCTCGCGCTGCTTCACGAGTTCGCCTTCTTCGTCGTAGAGCAGATAGACGAGCGACTTGATGCGCTCGTGTGCCGGCAGGGCTTCGTGGCTGACGCTGCGCGTCTGCCTTTCGCCCACCGCATAGTCCACCACCACCTGTCCTCCTGTAGGAGAGGGATTGTCCGGCAGCAGTGTGCTGTCTTCACTGCATCCCGTGAGAATCAGCAATCCCGAGAACACCGCCGACAGGCAGGAACATATCCCCCACCGCCTCGCGACCGCACCGTTCATCTTCGTATTCTTGTCCATATCCATCCTTGACTTCTTTACTCCCAGCCGTTCCAATCGTCTTCGTCCACAGCCACTGCCGCATCACTGCCGGTGGCGAAGCCCGCATAGCGCACCTCGAACTCGTTCTTCTGCATGCCGTTGTAGAGTACCGTCGTCACCCTGTTCTTGCGCACCTCCACGAGTGTCTCACCGTTGTCCGTGTCGCTGCCTATGGGCAGGGTGACAGACGAACTGCCGCCCTTGTACTTCACAGTCACATCCCCCTTCAGCACCTCCGGCAACAGACAGAGGCGGAACACCTGCCGCGTGGCCATTGCCTGCTTGTATGCATCGTCACTCAAGCCCGAGAAGTCGAGCGTATAGACCACATCGGAACTGCCGGCAACCGTCGTCACCTCGTCGTTTGACCCGTCGCGCACATACGCCTTCATGGCAGGATTGTTCAGCGTCAGCTTGAAGTACTGCACGTCCTTGGGGAACTGGTCTGCCGGAATGCCCATGTCTATCAGCAGCTCACCCGTCATCCGTGTCATCTCCACATCATCCTCGTTGTCGACATCAGGATCGATCCAGCGGTCTATCACCTGGCGGTAGACATTCAGGTCTGCCGTCAGGGCTATGTTGACATTCTCCTTCTGATATGTCAGCACAGGGGTGAAATCGATCAGCAGCTTGTTGAAGTCGCACGTCTTGTCCACCGGTGTCTCTTCCGTCAGCAGTGCCTCACCGCCGCCACCGTCCCATTGCGGCACACAGACGAAGGCGAACTTATACCACTGACCATAGAGGTCGGTCAGCTCGTAACTGCCTCCCGTCAGCCGGTAGCGTCTGCCTGTGGCACAGTGCAGGTGGTCATCGCCGTGTTCCTGCAACCGTTCGGCGACATAGAGGCGTGTGTATTGCGTATCGTCATCGGGTGCGGACGCACTTGTGCTGCGTGTCTGCACCACGACAGAATAGTCTGCCTGTGCCTTCACGCCATCGTCGTTGTCCGTGGGGCAGTCTCCCGTGGGGCAGTCTCTTGTCGAACTTCTCTCCACGCATCCTGCCAACAGGAACATCAGCATCAGCATCAGCAGGCCGACGGCACGGCCGTATCTCATCAGGTTCTTCATATCGTTCTTCTTTATCGGTTACTTATCAGTTTGCTTTCGGCATGATCACCTCGTCGCCGTCGTTCCAGTCGGGGTCGAGGACTACGTCTCCATTGGCATTTCCGTCGTCAGGTCCTCTCCATGCGCCCTTGCGACGGCAGGCTATGACATTATACTTGCGGTCGCGCCGCACGATGTGCGTCTTGCCGTCGCTCATCTTGACGCTGTATGAGAAACCGGGGGTGACACCTGCAGGGTCGGCAGCCGACGGTGTGGAGGCATGGAACTGTTCCTCACTGCCCTCGAAGTCCAGCAGGGCTTTCGTTTCATATATCTGCTTCAGCTCCTTCGTGGAGGGCCAGTACCACATGATTTCGTTGTAGTCGATTGTGCCGTTGCCGTTCCTGTCGCGGTTCTTCGCCACGATGTAGCCTATGGCATGGTCGTAGGGCAGTCCCGTCGAATAGGCAGGGTCTATGAGTTGGCTGCCGTCGCTCTTCTTCTGTCCGTTCAGTCCCACGTCATAGAGCTTGCGGGTGTTCGACAGGCCGTCCCACGTTCCGGTGGAAATCATGTTGTCTGTCACGAAGCTCCAGTAATGGTAGTATCCCCACGGCACGTATTTCTGTTCCAGCTTGCGCTCGATGAAGAAGGTGTCGCGGACAGCCTTTAACGAGAGCAGGTCGAACTTGATGTCGAGGATGACCAGCTGTGCCGGCAGCTGCGTCACCGTCAGCTCCTGCGTCACGTTATTGCTGCGGCAGACGATGGTTCCCGTGCGCTTCTGCACACTAAGGTTCTGCTCCGGGGTGTCTATGTCGGGGATGTAGTCGTCGGTGTGTATATAGAAATAGGTCAGTCCGCGCGTTCCCGAGATGGAGAAGGCTGCCTCGTTGCCGGTAGCGGTCTGCCCGAGCAGACGGGGCTTGTAGACAGCAGACTTCGATACCTCCAGCCACGGGGTCTCGTCAGGGTCTTTCACCGACACCGTCCAGTTCTCGGGTGCATACATCAGTGCCTTCACCGAGTTGCAGTGTGCGTCGAGGTCGTCCGAGGAGGCATATACCGTCAGTCCGCCCAGCAGCTTGCCCGTCACACGGTGGTCGAAGTCGTCATGTGCCTTGATGGTTATCTCGTGGATGTACTTGTAGTTGCGGCGTATGTTGAAGTCCTTGCAGTTGTCCGCACCCAAGTAGACATAATACGAGGTCTTGTAGGTGGTGCCGTTGGCACGCTGATAGACACCGTCTATGCGCAGATAGGTGGCGTTGTAGAACTGTCCCGCCTTCACCCTTGTATCCGTCTCGAGGGTTTCGTTGGAGACATCCTTATCGATGGTTATCTGCCCTATATACGACGGATAGTCCATCGCGCGGTTGCGCTTGTAGAGCTGTTTGTAGTAGGTGTATTTCTCGTGTAATTCCAGTCCGACCAATTCCGGCCAGTTGGTGGCATCGTCTCCCGTGATGCTGCCGCGACGGTTCTCGAACATGTCGAACGATGCCGTTATCGCTCCGCTCTCGTCCTCCTGTGTCGTGAGCAGATAAGACCCGAAATAGTTCTGACGCATCTGGTCGGCATCTGACTTGTAGGTGTAGTCCGCAGTGCAGCTACCGGTGATGTCCGAAACGTTCTCATCCTCCGTGCTCCTAAGCAGGTAGCTCCCCTTGGGCACATTGCAGATATAGACGTTGGCTAACTTGAAGTCGCCGCCGTCGCCGCCGTTGTCATCGTCGGTAGCGGTATTCACCTTGATGGTGAAGTCCATGTGGGCAGCCAGACGGTAGAGGAGAATCTGTGCGGTGTTGCCTGCATTGATGGCTTCCTTTATGGCTTCGACCGTCGTATGTCCCGACATGACGTAGTGTCCGGGATAGGCTCCGTCGGCATTGCTGACGGTCAGCGTCTTGCCCTGCAAGTCGGACAGCGTCGACACCCCGTTCACCAATGCGTCAGGGTCGGGATGGTTGCAGACCACATATACCGACACGTCATCACTGCCAAAGTAGATGTCGATGTATCGGATGTTCTCCGACGAGGTCTGGACAAAGCCGTTTGTCTTCGCTCCGTCTGCCGAGAACACAAACACAGCCACGCTCTCTATGGTCTCCGCCTCACTGTCGGCACGGGTGGTGATGACCGACAGCGTGGGGCCGGACAGCTCGACGGTCACCTTGCCGTTCACCGTCGTACCGCCACCGCCGCCCGCATCGTCCACATCATCGCTGCATGCGGGCAAGGCAAGGAGGAAGAACCACAGGACAGATAAGTATGCCAAATATCTCATAACGCGATTTCTCATTTCGGTCGGTTGCTCTGTTTTTTTTGACTGGACTGCTATTCGAAGTGACGGGCACGACGGGAGTAACCGTAGTTCGCCGTCTCCGCATTGTTGTCTTCGGATCTACGCCTTCTTGTCTCCAAACTCCCCTTTTTCTTTCCTTCGCTAAAGTACAGGCTTCCTTCGGCTGTGAGAGCCTGACAGAAAGCGTAGTAATAGATGGAAGCACTCGTACTTACCGTTGAGCTCCAGTACACGTAGTCAGGGACGGTATTATCAGGATTATATATGTGGGTCTCAATATCAGGCTGGTGGACAACTACGTCATAGAAGAATTTGTAAAGCTCATATTGTGCAGGCAGATACCAGTAGCGGGAATCCCAGGTGTTGGCAGTGCCGTTCCACTCCCATGCATCTTGCTTGGAATAGCGTATGATGGGTTGGCCTGCCAACGGTGTTTCGTCAGTGCCCCAAATCGCATCCCTCTTGTTCGTTTCAGAGTACACAAATTCTCCGTCATAGTCAATTTTGTCGCTCGCGCTATTATCATAGACATTAGCTTTTATTGTTTTCCAAAATCCCCAATAGCCAAGATGCCCTTGCTTGGTCACGTTGCCGTCCTTATCCCGCTCCACGCCGTAGTCGTAGCGGCTGAAGCCTCGCGGATACTCTGTTTTGTCATAAGCCACATATACCGTAATGGCATTGTACTGCCGGATGGAGATGTATGAAGAGGAACTGCTTTCTGCCGTTGTCAATACGATTCTCGCACGCCGCCAGTCGCTGTTGATGGCTGCCCGTCCCTCGGCTGTATTATAATTGAAGGTGCGCTTCACCACATAGTCGTTGAGCCTGATGGTGACCGTCACGGCCTGTTCGTTGCCGTCCGTATAGTCGGACGAAGTCAGGGTCTGGGTGTAGCTGCCGTCCGACTTCACGAAGTAGATCCAGCCGCACGTGCCGCTGAGGTCTATGTTCCCGTCATCGTCTTCCGCCGCCAAGGTCAGCGTCCACGCCCGTTTCAGCAGCGAGGGCATGATGGTTATTTGGTCCGTAGTATTGATGCAGTCGTAGATGTAGGACGACGGATTCTTGTCATAGTCTATGGTGGCTTCGAGCGGCACCTTGGGGAACTCCGTGTCTACGGACACCTCCTCCCACGGCTGCGCCACAAGTTCGATGCGGTCGCCCGCAAGACTTGCAGGACGGTCGCTGTCTGCCGATCGTGTGCCGGCATGATAGACGTAGTTGGGATAAATGGAGTAACAGGTCGTGCTGCTCCCTGCTGCCGTCGGCATATCGGTCCACTGTGCAGGGAAGCTCTTTATCAGACTGCCCGACCCGTCAAGGAGTTGCACAGCCAGCGTGCCGTTGGTTCCGTACTTCATAGGCAGGAGGTAGGCACTGAGCAGCAAGGTCTGATCTGACAGCCCGCGAGCGGTCGTATAGTCTTCTTTTATGTCGTAGAGCTTAGTGGTCGAATTGGCTGTCGCAATGTCTGCCAAGGTCAGCTTGTCGAGCACCGTGGCATCCGCAGCAGTATTCTCTCCACTGCCGAAGTCGTCGGGCAACGTGTTGTCGGCAGTCCGTTCCACCCGCGCCAGTCCTATCTCTGTCGTCGGGCTGTTGCCCAACACCCATTGGATGTACTTCACGTCCGTGCCGTTCACCTGAATGGGGATGTCCTTCAGATAAGCGTATGCACCTGCCACGCGGCGTGTCAGCTCCACTTCCACGGTATTCGCATCCTCATCGTCCTCATCTTCATTCCTGTTGTATGTGAAGCTCTCCCATCCGGCAAACAGTTCCGACTTGGTCATCGTGCCGCCGGTAGCCAGTGTGGCCTTGGCATCTGCAAGTGTCTTGCCCGCAGTCAGGAATGACGGAGCTTGGTCTGCATCGAGCGTCAGCCCGTAGGTCGTGCCTGAGAGGTCGTCCAGTCCGACACACAACAGCGTACATTCCTTGCCCGACCGGAGCGTTGACGGAACTTCAAACTCAAACGCCTTTTCCTGCACCACTCCCTCACTGTAGTCTGTCGAGTCCTTCGGACTCCACATCAGGTCTTGATGGCAGACGTAGGCGGCGTCGTCGCCCGTACCCTCATAGAGAATGGCATATACCTGACTGACATTGTGCAGATTGTACGAACCTGCCAACGTTGTCCTCGTCTGCGCACGCGACTCCATACCGATGTGCAGGACGATACTGCCTTCGGCATGCTTCTGCCAAGGGACGGTAGCAATGTCGTCGTCCGAACAACCGGCACAGACGCCCGCAAGGAGCGAGAGGCACAGGGCTGCAATCTGTCGTATTCTCTTCACCGCTTATCTGTTTGGAGCATTGTCACGATTGGCATATTGCCTTGGGGATATCCTCATGCGATACCCCCAAAGCATTTGTTGATACACTTATACCTTATTATATATATACATCAGTCGATGTCCATACTGTGGATCATCTCCCAGTTGTCGTTCACACGCAGAATCAGCGTCTGGTCGTTCAGAGACGTTGCCTTGTCGTCACCACCAGTATCGGTGCCACCGTCACCTGCGTTTCTCAGACCGATGCTGTAGAGGTGGTTGCGGAGGATACTGTAGTTGGCGAAGTTCTCCGTATCGGTGTTGGACGATGTTGTGCCGGCACTATTTACCAAAGTAGCCTGTTTGTTAATCTGCGTGTCAGTAGAAGAAGAGCTATTCTGCAGACGGATGCTCCAGTAGCGGATGATGTCACCACTGGCATCCAGCATCTGCAACTGTAATGTCGGCTTGTCCGCAATCATTGCGAAGGGGAAGAGGAACGAGCTGCCAAGCACACAACCTTTTTTTACACCCGGGTTCGTATTGTTGCCCGTCGCGTCAAGCGGATTCTTCCAAGTATCGCTGGCGTTCAGCATGCCGTCTCCATCGGTGTCCATACCGTTAGTT
>CAVDAU010000091.1:0-9233 GCA_963607015.1 Streptococcaceae bacterium | reverse complement strand
GCCTACTTCATGTTGTCGGCAGAGAACGACAAAGGCAGCAGATGGTCGACGTTGTCGATGCAGTATGTGCTCTCCGTGCCGTAGAGCAACACGCGCAGGGGCTTCCCGTTGCGCTTCTGCACCTCTGCCATCACCTGCCGGCATGCTCCGCACGGGGTGGCGGGACCGGCCGTGAACTCGCCGTCGGCATTGCGTGCGGCAATGGCAAGCGTCAGCACGGGCACATCGGGATATTGCGAGTTGGCATAGAACAGTGCGGTGCGTTCGGCACACAGTCCCGAGGGGAAGGCGACATTCTCCTGATTGGAGCCGGTGACCACGATGCCGTTGCCGAGCCGTGCGGCTGCGCCGACGGAGAAATGCGAGAACGGAGCATAGCTGTGGCGTGTCATCTCCTTGGCTTTGTCTATCAGCATCCTGTCCTGCTCGTCAAGTTCGTCATAGGCGCAGACCTTGACAGGAATCTCTATCGATAGGTTTCTCATGGCGTTTTCGTTCCTTTGTCCGTACAAAAGTAGGAATAATATTGTGCTTCTCGTTTCTTTTGACCACTTTTGCCGACGGTAAGTGCGTACAGGCATGAAAGTTACACGTCTCGACATACTGGTATTTGTGCTGCTGGCTTTTGCCGTGGCACCGGCAGTCCATGCCCAGCGGCGCATGCAGAGCTACAACAACTACATCAAGAAATACTCCGAGATGGCCGTGGAGCAGATGCGCCGCCACCACATTCCGGCAAGCATAACGCTGGCACAGGGACTGCTCGAGAGCGGGGCGGGGGAGAGCACGCTGGCAAGACGCAGCAACAACCACTTCGGCATCAAGTGCGGCAACCGGTGGCGGGGACGCTCGGTGAGGCACAATGACGATGCTCCCAACGAATGTTTCCGTGCCTATGACAGGGTGGAAGACTCCTACGAAGACCACTCGCGTTTCCTGACAGACAACCAACGCTACTCGGGCCTGTTCCGCCTGAAGACGACAGACTACAAGGGCTGGGCCGTGGGGCTGAAACGCGCCGGCTATGCCACCGACCCGTCGTATGCCAACAAGCTCATCTCGATAATCGAGATCTATGAACTCTACAAGTACGACAACGCCGGTACCGCCGTGAGTGCCAAGAAATGGGCCAAGATGCTGCGCAAGAAGCCGTGGCTGGCAAACCCGCACAAGGTGTATATGGCCAACGGAATAGCCTACGTGGTGGCACGCGACGGCGATACCTTCAGACTGCTGGCAGGGGAGTTCGAGATAAGCCGGAAGAAGCTGGTGAAGTTCAACGACCTGACCAAGGACTACACGCTCGAAGCCGGAGACATCATCTACCTGAACAAGAAGAACCGGAAGACCGTTGCCGACGACATCTACTACACGGTGAAGGAGGGCGACTCGATGCACTCCATATCGCAGAAATACGGCATCACGCTCAAGCGGCTCTACAAGCTGAACCGCATGGACGGCGACCACATTCCCGAGGTCGGCGAGCGGGTGTGGCTGAAGTGATCGCGTGCCTGCCGTTTCAATTAAGAAGAACCAAATATCCTTTTGTTTCTGATAAATATGAGTACTTTTGTGGACGAGTATTCTCGGTTACGCATTACATTAGAACAGAAAAACTGAACAACCATGCCGAACATATCTACACGCGGAGTCGAAATGCCTGCATCGCCAATACGCAAGTTGGCTCCGCTGGCTTTCGAAGCCAAGCAAAGAGGAATAGAGGTCTATCATCTGAACATCGGACAGCCCGACCTGCCGACACCGCAGTGCGGACTTGATGCCCTGAAGCACATGGATCGCAAGGTGCTGGAGTACAGCCCGAGTCAGGGTTTCCTGAGCCTGCGCGAGAAGTTGGTGAAATACTATGCCAAGTTCAACATCAACCTCACGGCAGACGACATCATCGTCACGGCGGGCGGATCGGAAGCGGTGCTCTTCGCCTTCCTCTCCTGCCTGAACCCCGGCGACGAGATAATCGTTCCCGAACCTGCATACGCCAACTACATGGCCTTCGCCATATCGGCAGGAGCCAAGATACGCACCATAGCCACGACCATAGAAGAGGGCTTCTCGCTGCCGAAGGTGGAGAAGTTCGAGGAACTGATAAACGAGCACACGCGGGCAATACTGATTTGCAACCCCAACAACCCGACGGGCTATCTGTACTCGCGCCGCGAGATGAACCAGATACGCGACCTCGTGAAGAAGTACGACCTCTTCCTGTTCTCCGACGAGGTCTATCGCGAGTTCATCTACACGGGATCTCCCTACATATCGGCGTGCCATCTTGAGGGCGTGGAGCAGAATGTGGTGCTGATAGACTCGGTGTCGAAACGCTATTCCGAATGTGGAATCCGCATCGGAACGCTGTGTACGAAAAATGCCGACGTGCGTGCCGCCGTCATGAAGTTCTGTCAGGCGCGTCTCAGCCCGCCGCTGATAGGGCAGATCGTGGCTGAGGCTTCGCTCGATGCGCCGGACGAGTATATGCGCGACGTGTACGACGAGTATGTGGAGCGGCGCAAGTGCCTCATCGACGGGCTGAACCGCATCCCGGGCGTGTATTCGCCGATACCGATGGGAGCGTTCTACACGGTTGCCAAACTGCCGGTCGACGACTCGGAGAAGTTCTGCGAGTGGTGCCTCAAGGACTTCCAATACGAGGGGCACACGGTGATGATGGCTCCGGCGACCGGATTCTATACCACCCCCGGCGGCGGACGCGACGAGGTGCGAATAGCATATATCCTCAAGAAGGAAGACCTGACGAAAGCCCTCGTCGTGCTCAAGAAAGCACTTGAGGCTTACCCCGGAAGGACGACGGAATAAGAAGAATCATGAACCTGCCGCTGTTCGTTGCACGCCGCATCTGTCGGGGCGATGAAGCCTCCGCGAAGGTGTCAAGGCCGGCGGTGCTGATTGCCAAAATCGGCGTTGCGGTGAGCGTGGCTGTGATGATTGTCACCGTGGCTGTGGTGAGCGGCTTCAAGCAGCAGGTAGGGGACAAGGTGGCAGGCTTCGGTGCGCATCTGCAGCTGACGGACATCAACTCCGTCCTCTCGTTCGAGCAGAACCCCATAGTCATTGACGACAGCATCGTGTCGCTGCTCGAGGGCAGCGATGCCGTGATTGGCGTGCAGCGTTATTCGCTGAAGCCCACGATGGTGAAGACGGCATCGGCTTTTCAGGGGGCAGTGCTCAAGGGCGTAGGCTCAGACTACGACTCGGACTTCCTGAAGTCAAGTCTGAGGGAGGGCGTCGTGCCCGACTTCAGCAACTCGCAGCCGTCGAACAGGGTCGTGCTGTCAAAGTCGGTGGCAGACAACATGCAACTCGCCCTCGGAGACAAGATAAACCTCTACTTCATGGACGACAACGTGAGGGTTCGCCGTCTGGAAATCGCCGGAATATACGAGACAAACCTCACGGAATTCGACAACGTCTATATGTTCACCGATGTCTGCATGGTGAACAGGCTCAACGGATGGCAGGACGATGAGTTCTCCGGAGCGGAAGTGCGGCTGAAGGACTTCTCGGTGCTGGAGGATGAGTATTACAAGGCGAGTGCCCTCTTCAACGGTGCTGCCGACCGCAACGGCTCGCGCTACTGCGTGACGAACATCAAGCAGCTCTATCCGGCAATCTTCTCCTGGCTCGACATTCTCGATGTCAACATCTGGGTGATACTCGTGCTCATGATTGGCATTGCGGGATTCACGATGATATCGGGGCTTCTCATCATCATCATCGAACGGACATCAATGATTGGTCTGCTGAAGTCGCAGGGAGCGGCTGACGGCATGATACGCCGTGTGTTCCTGTGGCTGTCGACGTTCATCATCCTCCGTGGTGTGCTTTGGGGCGATGCCGTCGGCATCGGTCTCTGCCTTGTGCAGAAATACCTCGGCGTGTTCCGCCTCGATGCTTCGACGTACTACATGGATACGGTGCCCGTCAGCCTTAGTCTGCCGGTGCTCCTGCTGCTCAATGTCGGTGCTGTGGCGGTCTCTGTCCTGATGCTTGTCGGGCCTTCGTGTCTTGTCTCGCGCATCAGTCCTGCCACGACGATGCGCTACGAGTGAACACTCTTATCTTCCTCTCTCCCTCTCACAGCACGCCGGCCCTCACTCTGCTCAGTGTCTCCCGTGTCATCAGCAGATAGGATGCTATGTGCTGCAACGGGGCGCGTTTGGCAGCTTCGGGATACTCCTTGAGGAAACGTTCATACCGCTCTTTGGAACTCTCGAAGCGGAGAGCGTCGGCCTTGTGCTGGGTGACGATGAGGTCTTCTTCCTGAAAGATGCGGTAGAAACGGCACAGACCGGCAGACTTCTCGATGAGGTCGGCAAGGCGGGCATAGTTCACGTAGTACACCACAGACGGTTCCAAGGCTTCCGCCATCAGGTGCGTGGGTATCTGGTGATACACGCTCTCGATGCAGTGCATCGAGTATTTCTCACTCACGAAGTGTTCCGTCACGTCGCGCCCGTCCTTGTAGTAGAACTGGCGCACAAGCCCTTTGTCGATGTATATGAGATGCCGGCAGACCATCCCGTCGGTGATGAAGACCTCGCCTTTCTTCAGCGTGCGCCGTTCGTCGATGAGGCCTGCGAACAGCTGCAGGTCTTCTTCACTCAACTTCAGATACTTGCCCGTAAACTCGCGTGCAATCGTTATGTAGTCCTTTGCTTCTCCCTCTGTGCGTGTCATTTCCGTAGATTTGTCTGACCTTGTCTTTGCTTGGTTGTGCAGACAAATATACGCATTTTTCTCTTATTCCATGAACTTCTTTGCCGAGCGCAGCTGGTGGCGCATGACGCTGAGCAGCTGCTGCGTCTCTTGCAGGAGGTTCAGGTAGACCATGTCCACCTGCAGATCCTTCGCCCCACGGCTCTGCTGCATGCGGTTGAGGTGGGTCTTGCGCAGTGCCGAGAGTTGGTCCTTGCAGTTGTCGGCATCGGCAAGCACCTCGCGGTACTGTCCGTAGTGGTCGGTATTGATGGTCTCATAGGTCGCCCTCATCAGATTGTTGACACGCCGGCGCACAGCCTCATATTCACTGATATAGATCTCGGGCACGGGCGAGAAGTTGTTGTCGACGTGCTCCTTGATGGGCGAGAGCATGCGGCGCAGGGTGTAGATGTACTGCTGGTCGGCGTTGGCTCCCACATGGAACCATGTGTTGCGCTCGATGGCGATCTCCATAGGCGAGCGTTTCAGTCCGAGCATCTCCTGACGACGGTATTTCTTCAGCTCGTCAAGCTCGCGCTTCATGTCCTTGTCGGCGCGGCGCAGCATCTTGACGTTCTGTGAGTTCAGTCCGTCGATGATGTTGTTGTATTCAGTGAAGGCATACTTGCAGACCTTCGACTGGGTGTTGCGCACGTGCTTGCGCAGCATCTCCCACACCAGTTCGGGGTCGCGTGTGCGCATCATCAGGCGGAAGCTGTCGTTGTCCTGCTGTGCCAGCTCCATCTTGCGCTTATACTGACGGTTGCTGTGGACGAGCATCACGATGACCACCACCATGAACAGCCCTTGCACGACAGGACCGCCATACCACATGCAGAGGCACACCAGCGCACAGGAGATGAACGCCACTCCGGCCGTGATGAACCAGCCGCCGATGACGCTCAGCACGCCCGTGACGCGGAAGACGGCACTCTCGCGGCTCCACGCCCTGTCGGCAAGGCTCGTACCCATGGCGACCATGAAAGTGACGTAGGTGGTCGACAGCGGCAACTTGTTGTTCGTGCCGAAGGTGATGAGTATCGACGCGATGACGAGGTTCACGGCGGCACGCACAACGTCGAATGCCGCCTTGTCGTCTGTCAGCTCCACGCTGCCGGAGTTGAAGCGGCTGTTGATCCATGAGCGGAATCCCTGCGGAAACAGGCGCGAAGTGAATTCAATGATGTTCTGGCTGATTCTGACGATGGCGCGTGCGCTGCTGCTCGAGCCGAACATCTCGTCGCCCTCGTCCTGTCGCGACAGGTCTACGGAGGTCTTGATGACGTTGTGCGCCTTCTTCGACGTTGCCATGGCAATGATCATTATCATGCCGGCAATCATCAGGTAAAGTGGCGGTGTCTTGGCACTCTCCATCAGCGACGACATCATGAACGAGTCTATGTCTGCCCCGCCGGCATTGGCGGCATAGTCCTGATATGAGGCCAGTCCGGTCAGCGGCACGCCGATGAAGTTGACGAGGTCATTGCCGGCAAACGCCATGGCGAGGGCGAACGTGCCCATGAGGACCGTGAAGCGGAAGATGTTGACCCGCAGCAGATGGAGCACCTCCATCACTATCGACGAGCCTATGAAAGTCAGCAGCAACAGCATGTTCGTGTTTTCCTCGATGTAGAGCCTGATGTCCTCCGGCAGGTATGGGCTTGAACCGACACCCTTCATGAAGATGAAGTAGCTCAGGGCTGTGAAGGCGATGCCGCCGAAGATGGCAATCGAGTAGCGTGAGTGCTTGCCGTAGTTGAACGTGAACACCACGCGGCTTATCCACATCACGACCATACCGACGACAAAGGAGATGGCCACCGAGACGAAGATGGCAATTATCACCTGTAGAGCCTTGTCGGAGTTGAGCAGCATGCCGTAGTCCAATGTCGGGTCTGCCACGACCTTCAGTATGGCAAGCATCACCGTGCCGCCGAGAAGCTCGAAGACCAGCGACACCGTCGTCGATGTCGGCATGCCGAGCGTGTTGAACACGTCGAGAATCAGTATGTCCGTCACCATTACGGCGAGGAATATCGTCATCACCTCGTGGAACGAATACTGCGTCGGGGTCATGATGCCGTGCCGTGCCACGTCCATCATGCCCGACGAGAGCACGGCTCCCATCAGCACGCCCACCGAGGCTATAATCAACACTGTCTTGAAACTGGCCACACGTGCACCGACGGCAGACTGCAGGAAATTGACCGCGTCGTTGCTCACGCCCACATACAAGTCGAACACTGCAAGGCAGAGCAGGAAAACGACTATGCAAAGATAAATGGTCTCCATAACACTTTCTTAATTTCGCTTTTCTTGATTTCAGGTTGCGAAATTATGCCGCATGTGTTACAGAGCGTTTTCATACATATTACAATGCTGTTACAACTGCGTTGAATGTTTGGAAAGAGGTGCAGTCGGTTCGGTATAAACTCGTCCCGATGTTTTTTTTTGTTGCTTGTTGTTTCCTGTTGTAGACTAAGTGGCGAAAATGCGGAAGAATCTTGAAGATCAGCACCACTTTACAAATGTTTTTCTTACCTTTGCCGTAAATCATAAATGATATGACCGGAACAATGACAAACACGATGGCAGATACAGTGATGACCAAGACAATGGCTGAAATGACGGGCATGACACACCTTGGACTTTTAACATATACCTGACGGGATTTTAACAATTCAGTGACAGGTCTTTAACATAGACAAAAGATACGGAGTCCGTGCGGCTATGCAGCCGTGCGGACTTTTTTGCGCCTGCCCGCCAAGAGGGCATAATTTTATCGCGCTTTTGCCGAAAACTTATCCCGCTATGTGACCCACTTTATCGCGTACAATTCCGTAACTTTATCGCGATAACTTTCCGACTTTATCGCGATAAGTTTTCTTTTGTCTCCGGATGCAACCAAACCGCTATGTTTTTGCTCTCGAAACGCCCTCGTCTTGCTCCGCTTTCGACCTCCGCAGCCGCCTTTCCCCGTATTTACCGGTTGTTAACAGATTAACATACAGTGCTGATTTTAACACTTATATTCTTCTTTCCTTGCTTCCTTCCCACTCCCATCATTATGAGAAATATGATTACATTTGCGGTTGGATTCGGTGATGTATGGAATGAACACGTTGTAATCCGATTTGTGAGCTTTGGTTGAGATGCTCAAGTACACGATGTCAATGTCACTATTTACCACGCACATAAAACGAAATGACGGAATTTAGTCATTACATAGATGAATTGCTAAGACCGAATATTCAGGAACAAGCCGTTGTCCTTGATTTGTTCGCCGGTTGCGGGGGCTTGTCTCTCGGCTTTGAAGCGGCGGGCTTTAGAACTATTGGCTACGAAATGGCGGAAGCTGCGGTCGAAACATACAATAGAAATCTTCGTGGAGAATGTCACAATGAGTTCTTGACTGTGGGATTCGACTATCCCGAAGTGGAAAATATAGACATAGTGATTGGCGGTTCTCCGTGCCAGCCGTTCAGCCGGTTTGGAAACCAAAAGGGGATGGAGGATGCAAGAGACGGTTTCCCCGTATTCATAGATGCGGTTAAACGCCTACAGCCGAAAGTCTTTGTCTTTGAGAATGTCGCGAATATACTCGGGCGGCACAAATGGTATCTTGATTTGATTGTCGGCGAACTGCGGCGTTTGGGGTATATTGTGGAGTATAAAGTACTGAATGCTGTCAATTATGGTGTTCCTCAAAGTCGCGAACGTCTTATCTGTGTCGGGCATCGGGCGAGTTTCGATTATCCTGTTGTCGAACGGCGCAGGACAACAGTCGAGGAAGCTATTGGCGACACCATGCTTAGTCCGGAACCGCAGGACAAGATTCTTACACCGCGTCAGGATGAGTATATCGCATCTTACGAAAAGAAATCCCATTGTGTCACCCCTCGCGACCTGCATCCCGATAGGCCTGCACGCACGATAACATGCCGTAATTTGGCAGGTGCAACGAGCGACATGCAACGTGTGAGACTGGAAGACGGTCGCCGCCGGAGAATTACATACCGCGAAGCCGCAAGACTTCAGAGTTTTCCTGACTGGTTTGACTTTGCCGGGAATGAGACGCGACGCTATTATCAGATCGGGAATGCCGTTCCTCCCTTGTTGGCATATAAAATAGCTCTGAAAGTGCGGGAAACGTATCACATGAAGCAGCGTGCCCCACAGGATATTATCGATAGTATTATCCCACAAACGCTTTTTGAATATGCAGATTAAGGTGCTGAAAACGACTCCCCGAAACATTGAAAGTCTTGTAGGCAAGTTACTTGACATCTTTGTTTCCATAGGTATTCCTGTCGAAAACACTGACAGAAAATTGGAGCGGATGGCCAAGGCTTGCATGGCTGTTGGGCAGATTAAACGTTCATTTGATGATGCGCTGTCATCTGAGGACGGAACATTTGTCGTATGGTGAACATAATGATTTGCAAAAGGCAATCATAGAGATATTCTTGCCGTTGTACGGTTTTGGCGCAGAAGTCCTATAT
>CAVDAU010000090.1:0-9240 GCA_963607015.1 Streptococcaceae bacterium | reverse complement strand
TGTTCCTTGGAAGTAAGTAAAGATTGACCCCAAAAAGTTTTAGCGGACAGCAATAAAGCCCATCTCGCCCATAGAAAAGAAAAGCCGGACAGTATCTTTCGATGACTGTCCGGCTCGGAGAGCGGAAGACGGGGCTCAAACCCGCGACCCTCAGCTTGGAAGGCTAATGCTCTATCAACTGAGCTACTTCCGCATTTTGTCTCCCTTCTCGGGAGCTTGTGGGCAAAGATGGATTCGAACCACCGAAGGCATAAGCCAGCAGATTTACAGTCTGCCCCATTTGGCCACTCTGGTATTTGCCCTTTCTGTATGCAGCACCCCACCGCTGTGAAATGCGGTGCAAAGATACCGCTATTTTTTTACCGTGCAAGCGAAATCAATCATTTTTATCGCCGTGACTGCACATTCACTGCCCTTGTTGCCCATACTGCCGCCGGCTCGCTCTTCGGCTTGCTGCATGTTGTCGGTGGTGAGCAATCCGAAGATGACGGGGATGCGTCCCTCGACATTCAGCATGGCTATGCCTTGCGTCACGCCCTGACACACATAGTCAAAGTGGGGTGTTCCGCCGCGTACCACGCTGCCCAGTACAATCACGGCATCGACAGTCCCGCTATCGGCGAGACGCCGTGCGCCGAATGTCAGTTCGAAGCTACCGGGGACATGGAACACGTGTATGTCTTCCTCGTGTGCCCCGTGGCCTTTCAGCGTGTCCACGGCTCCATGGAGCAGTGCACCTGTGATGTTGCTGTTCCATTCGGACACGACAATGCCAAACCGCATGCCCGCTGCGCAGGGGACATTGGCTTGCTCTGCGGCTGCTTCGTTCTGTACGTGGTATGCTGTCGACATGTGTTGTGTGTGTGGTGTTATGTGTGTTGATAGCCCTTATCGGTTTGTCATTTGCCCGCCTTCAGCTGCTTTGCCTCGTTGATGTAGCGGTCGATGTCCATGGCCTGATAGGAGTTGAAGTACTTGTCCTTGACGGTCTGGAACGCTGTCTCTGCCTCGGCATAACGTCCTGCCTGAATGAGCAGCTGTCCTGCCTGAATGAGGTATATGGGGCTGAGGGTATTGTTGTCTGCCTCGCGTGCTGCCGCCTGAAGCAGGCTGATGGCACGTTCGTTGTCTCCCGTCTGCACGTAGCAGTTGCCCATCGCTCCCTTGATGGCAGGTGCCACCATCTGGTCGTCGGCACTGAACTTGTCAAGATAGGAAATAGCATTCTGATATTCTCCAAGATGAGCATAGCTCAGACCGATGTATGCGTTGGCAAGATTGGCTGCCTTGGTGCCGCTGTATTCGTCGGCAACCTTGAGCAGGCCGTCGAACCCGATGCTGTCGCCACGCAGGACTTCGTCGTACCGGCTGTTCTCGAAGTATTGTTCACCTTTGAACAGAGCTGCCTGAGCATTGCGCTCGCGCGGAGCCTTGTAGAAGTTGCTGTAGCAGAAGATGCCGGCGATGATCACAATCAGGGCAATGACTGCACCGACGACGGTCTTGCTGTTCTTCGTGATGAATGCTTCCGACTGTGACAAAGCACCCTCGACATTCAGGATTTCTTCGTTTTTCTTATTGTCTGCCATGTTCTTTACTTGTTGTGACGTGTTTTCTTGTTAATGTTTACCGGACGGCAAAAGTACGCTGTTTTTGTTTATTGAGGAAACAAAGACCTATCTTTTTTGTCGGCCTCACCCCCGATGCAATGTTTTTCTTCATACTTTTGTGTCATGATACTCGACCGCATCAGCATACTGAACTATAAGAATCTCTGCGAGGTGAACGTCTCTTTTTCGCAGAAACTGAACTGCTTTGTGGGGCTGAACGGCATGGGCAAGACCAATCTGCTCGATGCCATTTATTTCCTGTCGTTCTGCAAGAGCGCGACCAACGCCATCGACTCGCAGAACATCAGGCATGATGCCGGCTTCTTCATGATACAGGGCTTCTACCGCGCTGCCGACGGCACGCAGGAGGAGGTGTATTGCGGCATGAAGCAGGGACGGAAGAAGCAGTTCAAGCGCAACCGCAAGGAATATCAGCGGCTGTCGGATCATATAGGGTTGATTCCGCTGGTCATGGTGTCGCCCGACGATGCCGTGCTGTTGCAAGGCGGCAGTGCGGAGCGGCGCAGGTTCATGGATGTGGTGATTTCGCAGTATGACAAGGACTACCTTGAACGCCTGATAAGATACAACAAGGCTTTGGCACAACGCAACGCCATGCTCAAGGATGAGGAGCGTGCCGACGACGGGATGATGGACATAATGGAGGAGATGATGGCTGCCGAGGGCGAGGTGATATATGCCCGCCGCAAGGCGTTCGTGGAGGAGTTCATCCCCATATTCAGGGATTTCTATTCATATATATCCGACGGCAGCGAGACGGTGGACATTGAGTATCTGTCGCACTGCACGCGCGGACCGTTGCTCGACGTGATACGCAGCGGTCGCAGCAAGGACCGCATAATCGGCTTTTCGCTACACGGCGTACACAAGGATGAACTACAGATGAGCATAGGCAGCTACGCCATGAAGCGCGAGGCATCGCAGGGACAGAACAAGACATTCCTCATTGCCCTGAAGCTGGCACAGCTGGAGTTCCTGAAGCGCATGGGCGACATGCCCATACTGCTTCTCGACGATATCTTCGACAGGCTCGACGCACGGCGTGTGGAGAAGATTGTGCGCCTTGCCGGCAGTGACCGCTTCGGACAGATATTCATAACAGACACCAACCGCAGCAATCTGGACATGATTCTGCAGGCGGCAGACGTGGACTACAGGCTGTTCAGTGTGACGGACGGCATCGTGGAGCCGGTGAATACGGAGGAGGACGGACATGCGCAGCCGTGATGCAGAGAGCGTGGGTGCGCTGGTGATGCGTCTGCTGCGCAATGAGGGGCTGGAGACACCGCTGAACGAACGCCGGTTGGTGAACTCATGGACGCAGGTGCTGGGACCTGACATCGCGGCATATACCAAGAACGTGTATATCAGGAATCAGGTGCTGTATGTCGAGCTTGCGTCGTCGGTACTGCGGCAGGAGCTTCTGTCGGGCAAGCAACGGCTGATACGGTGTCTCAACGACAGTGTCGGTGCACAGGTGATTACCGACATCGTGATGCGGTGATAGCGTCAGTCTTCTCTCTTCTACTTGGGAGCTTTCTTGTATAGCACAAAGGCTATTATGGCATAGAGTATGTTCGGTATCCACTCCGAAATGGCCGGTGGCATGTTGCCGTTGACGGCAAAGGTGGACGAGACGGTCTGGAACATGATGTAGGAGAAGCTGAGTCCCAGTCCGATGCCGAGGTAAAGCCCCATGCCGCCGCGCGTCTTGCGCGACGAGAGCGACACGCCGATGAGTGTCAGGATGAATGAGGCAAACGACATGGCTATGCGCTTGTGATATTCAATCTCGAAAGTCTTGGTGTTCGACAGTCCGCGCTGTTTCTGACGGTCGATATACTCGCTGAGCTGCGGACTGGTGAGCATCTGCTCCTGATTCATGGTCTGTAGGAAATCTGCCGGCTCCATGATCAGTGTGGTGTCCATGCGTGTCCCACGCGTTATCTCCTCGCGTTCGCCGCCCAGCTCGCGTATCATGAAGTCGTGCAGGGTCCAGCGGTTGACGGCCGTGGTATCATAGATAATCTGGTTGGCAGTGAGGTGGGAGACGAGCTGCTTGCCGTCGAACTTGTCCAGCGAGAAGTGATAGCCCGTCTTGTTGTAGTCCTCATATCTCTCTATGTATGCCACCACATTGGTGTCGACCTCAAGCTGAATGTTGCGTGCGGAGGTGGACTTCCTGGATTTGTAGTATTTGTCTTCAAAGTCGATGCGCGTGACGCTGCCCTTGGGAATGACGTATGCGCCGAGGTAGAACGTCACACCCGCTATGATGGCTGCCGACAGCATATATGGGCGCAGCATGCGCTTGAAGCTCATGCCACTGGCAAACATGGAGATGATTTCCGAGTTCTCTGCCATCTTCGTGGTGAAGAAGATGACGGAGATGAACACAAACAGCGGACTGAACAGGTTGGCGAAGTAGGGGATGAAGTTGGCATAGTAGTCGAAGATGATGGCTCGCCACGGTGCCTCGTGGGAGGTGAAACGGTCCATCTTCTCGTTGAAGTCGAACACCACGGCAATGGAAATGATGAGGACAATGGCGAATAGGTAGGTGCCGAGGAACTTGGCCATGATGTAGTAGTCGAGCCGCTTCAGCGGGCGGTGCTCCTCATACCGGTCCCATAGCCGCGATGCCGTGCGTGCCGCTCCCGTGGCTGCCATCCGTCTCCATATCTTGCTGTCCCTTAGCTTCATTGTCGTTGTGCCGTCTTTCTTTCCTTATTGGTATGCGTGCAGCAGTGCGTCACAGCCGCTGCGAGACTTCCTTCACGGTCTTCTCTTTCCACTGCCTGAAGTCTCCGGCAATGATGTGCTGCCGCGCTTCGCCGACGAGCCACAGATAGAATGCCAGATTGTGTATCGACGCAATCTGCATGGCCAGCAGTTCGCCGGCATGGAACAGATGGCGCAGGTAGGCCTTGCTGTATGTGCGGTCCACGATGGACGCACCGTCTTCTTCTATCGGCGAGAAGTCGGTTTCCCACTTCTTGTTCTTCATGTTCATGATGCCATGTTTGGTGAAGAGCATTCCATTGCGCCCGTTGCGTGTCGGCATTACGCAGTCGAACATGTCCACCCCGCGCTCAATGCCTTCGAGCAGATTTGCCGGTGTGCCTACGCCCATCAGGTAGCGTGGCTTGTCTGTCGGCAGTATGCTGTTGACAAGCTCAATCATCTCATACATCGTCTCCACAGGCTCGCCCACGGCCAGTCCGCCAATGGCGTTGCCGTCGGCGTTCTTCGATGCCACGAACTCTGCCGACATCGTGCGCAGGTCTCGGTAGACACAGCCCTGCACGATGGGGAACAGCGACTGCCCGTAGCCGTAGAGCGGTTCTGTCTCATTGAGGCGCGTGATGCAACGGTCGAGCCAGCGGTGCGTGCGCTCCACCGACTGCTTGGCATACCTGTAGTCGGCAGTTCCCGGCGTACATTCGTCGAAAGCCATGATGATGTCGGCACCGATAGTCCGCTCAATGTCCATCACCGTCTCCGGACTGAAGAACAGCTTACTGCCGTCGATGTGCGAGCGGAACTCGACACCCTCCTCCTTCATCTTCCTGATGCCGGCAAGCGAGAACACCTGAAAGCCGCCGCTGTCTGTCAACATCGGACGGTCGAAGCCGTTGAAGCGGTGCAGGCCGCCTGCCTGGCGCAGCACCTCAAGCCCGGGACGCAGATAGAGGTGATAGGTGTTGCCGAGTATGATCTGTGCCTTGATGTCGTCCTTGAGGTCGTGCAGCTGCACACCCTTGACAGACCCTGCGGTGCCGACAGGCATGAAGATGGGCGTGAGTATGCTTCCGTGGTCGGTAGTGATTTTTCCCGCACGGGCATTGCTCTGACTGTCGGTGTGTTGCAGCTCGAATTTCATCTTTTCCCCCTTCTCAAGCCTTCTTTTCTTCCTTGTCGTCCTTGACGCTGAGGTCAAGGGGTTTGTCGACAAGCTCGTCGGTCAGGGCTATGTCGAACACTTCCTTTATGTCGTTGACATAGTGGAACGTCAGTCCCTTGAGGTAGATGCCCTGTATCTCGTCGATGTGCTTCTTGTTGTCGGCACAGAGAATGATCTCGCTTATCCCCGCCCGCTTGGCAGCCAGGATCTTTTCCTTTATTCCGCCCACGGGCAGAACCTTGCCGCGCAGAGTGATCTCGCCGGTCATGGCAAGATTGGCTTTCACCTTGCGCTGTGTGAAGACCGATGCCAGTGATGTCACCATCGTGATGCCTGCCGACGGACCGTCCTTGGGTATGGCTCCTTCCGGCACGTGTATGTGGATGTCCCAGTGGTTGAAGATGTCCGGGTCAAGTCCCAACATATCGGGGTGCGCCTTGATGTATTCCACCGCCAGCATCGCCGATTCCTTCATCACGTCGCCGAGGTTGCCTGTCAGCGTCAGCTGTCCCTTGCCACGGTTGAGGCTGCTCTCGATGAACAGTATTTCGCCGCCAACAGCCGTCCATGCCAGTCCGGTGACGACACCGGCATAGTCATTGCCCTGATATTTGTCGCGTGAATATTCGGCAACGCCGAGGTAGCCGGTCAGGTCGTCGGGCTTGATGCTGCCTGTCGGCAGCTTGCTCCCGCGTGCATAGTTGAGTGCTATCTTGCGCAGCACCTTGCCGATTTTCTTCTCCAGCTCGCGCACGCCGCTCTCGCGGGTATAGTTCTCGATGATTGCCTCCAACGCGTTCTTGCTGAACTTCACCTTGTTGTTCTTCATGCCGCAGGCCTCAAGCTCCTTGGGCATGAGGTGATGGCTGGCAATCTCAATCTTCTCTTCGGTGATGTAGCCGCTCACCTCTATCAGCTCCATGCGGTCGAGCAGGGGCTGTGGGATGGTGTTCAGGCTGTTTGCCGTGGCTATGAACATGATGTGCGACAGGTCGATGTCCACGTCGAGGTAGTTGTCGTGGAACGTCGTGTTCTGCTCGGGGTCGAGCACTTCGAGCAGTGCGGACTCGGGATCGCTCTGACGGTCAGAGCTTACTTTGTCTATCTCGTCGAGCACGAAGACCGGATTCGAGGAACCTGCCTTTATCAGTCCCTTGACGATGCGCCCCGGCATGGCACCGATATACGTGCGCCGGTGGCCGCGTATCTCGGCTTCATCATGTACGCCACCGAGGCTCATGCGTATGTACTTGCGCTTCAGGGCGGTGGCTATGCTCTTGCCGAGCGATGTCTTGCCCACTCCCGGAGGGCCGTACAGGCAGATGATGGGCGACTTCAGGCCACCGTTGAGCTTCAGCACTGCCAGGTGCTCCAGTATGCGCTCCTTCACCTTCTCCATGCCGTAGTGGTCACGGTTGAGCACGCGCTCGGCATTGTCGATGTTCAGGTTGTCACGGGTATATTCGTTCCACGGCAGGCTGAGCATGGTCTCAAGATAGTTCAGCTGCACGCTGTAGTCGGCAGACTGCGGACTCATGCGCTCGAGCTTGCCGACTTCTTCCATGAAAGTCTTGTTGGTGGCTTCGCCCCATTTCTTCTTCTTGGCCTTGCCGCGCAGCAACTCGGCATCTTTCTCGACGGTGTTCTCGCTGCCCAGCTCGTTCTGTATGGTCTTGATCTGCTGCTGCAGGAAGTAGTTGCGCTGCTGTCTGTTGATGTCCTCCTGTGCACGCATCTGTATGGAGGCGCGTATCTCGGCATATTCGAGTTCGCGGTTGAGCAGCTCCAGAAGCCTGTAGCAGCGTTCCATGATGTCGTCTATCTGCAGAAGCTCGGCTTTCTCACCGATCTTGATGGGCAGATTGCTGCACACGAAGTTTATCAGGAACACAGAACCCTTGATGTTGTTTATGGCGAAGATCATGTCGTTGGGGACATGGTCGAAAGACCGTATGTATTTCGTGGTGGCATCCCTGATGGTCTGCACCAGCACGCTGAAGGTCTTGTCGTCCTTCGGCGGGAGGATGTCCTGCAAGCCCTCAACCTTGCCCGTGAGATATGGCATTTCCGAGGTTATCTCCATCAGTCTGATGCGGCGCATGCTCTGCACGATTGCCGTCATTGTGCCGTCGGGCATCTCGATGGTGCGCAGCACCTTGCCTATGGTGCCGGTCTCGAAGAGGTCGTCCATCGTCGGGTTCTCCACTTCGGTTCTTTTCTGCGACATGATGGCTATGAGCATCTGCTTCTTCTCGGCCTTCTTGATCAGTCTGACAGACGAGCTGCGTCCCACGGATATGGGCAGAACCACGCCCGGGAAAGACATCATGTTTCTTAGCGGCAAGATAGGGACATCATCGTCGGGCACATCGATCTCCATCAGTTTGTCAATGTCACCGTCAATGTCAGCAAAGACCGACACCTTGCCGTTGCCGCCGAGATCGTCGCTGTCTGCACTGTAGATGTCGTCTCTATCCACGTAGTAATTGTTCATATAGTCCTCGTTGTTCCTTTTTCCTGTGTCTATGCATCCGCATGGCCGTGTCTTCGAGGGATGAAGGCACCGCCATGCGAAGAACTGCAAAGGTAGGCTTTTATTCCAAAAGTCTGATTTTTCGGCACTCTTAAAATTATGAAAACGGCATGCCGGCATACGGACATCGGCGGTTATTCATTACTTTTGAACCGCGAAACGATACCTTATATATATGTACGCGTATGGGAGCACCTTTCTTCAAGTTCAAGCGGTTCACGGTGTGGCACGACAGGTGCGGCATGAAGGTGGGCACTGACGGTGTGCTGCTGGGAGCATGGGCAGATGTCGCCGGAGCCACAGATATCCTCGATGTCGGCACCGGCAGTGGGGTAGTGGCTCTTATGCTGGCGCAACGCAATGAGACGGCACATGTCTGTGGTGTGGAACTTGATGCCGATGCCGCACGTCAGGCTGCGGAGAACGCGGCTGCCTCGCCGTGGGCAGAGAGGGTGGAGGTGGTCTGCACGGACTTCACGGCATGGCTCCCCGAACACACCTTCCGGCACATAGTGTCGAACCCTCCTTACTATGGCGACTCGCTGTGCAACCCCGATCCGCGCAAAAGCATGGCGCGACACCTCGGAACATTGAGTTATGAGAGCCTGTTCGCACATTCGGCCCGTCTGCTCGATGCCGGCGGGCGGCTGAGCCTGATATTCCCCTCTGAAGCGGAGCCTGCCGTCAGCAATGCGGCATGGCGATACCATTTCTTCCCGTTGCGGCAGACGCGCGTCTTCACCAAATCAGGCAAGCCATGCCGCCGCATCCTGCTCACCTTGCTCCATAATCCCGTCCCCGATGCCTATGACACCGTCTGCCATTGCGACGATCTTGTGCTCCTCGACAGTCAAGGCAACCGCTCGGCAGACTATGTGCGTCTGACGCAAGACTTTTATCTGTAGATTCGATGTTGTCCTGAATACCTGCACTCGCATGGATCTGTTCGCTGCCCCTGATGCCCGTCCGGTTCCTGATGTCCATCTGCCCATTCCCGAAGCACCTCTTTTGTTTCCGGATAACGGCTGCAATGCCCTCTGAGAATAACATAAATGTTGTCCGAAGCCTGCTCATGTCCTTTCACATCGTTCGATGTGAGCATTCACAACGGTCGATGTGAACACTCACAACGTTCGATGTGAACGTTCACAACGGTCGATGTGAGACGACTT
>CAVDAU010000089.1:0-9354 GCA_963607015.1 Streptococcaceae bacterium | reverse complement strand
TGGTATATGCGCGACCTCATGATAATGGTGGTTCTGGCTCCTGTCATATATTGGATTATAAAACGTCTGCGCATCGGCTTCGTCCTGTTGCTGATGGCGATATTCCTGCTTGACATCCGCATGCCGTGGTTCGGCGACCATGAAGCGACGGCAATATTGTTCTTCAGCATCGGAGCATACTTTTCCATCATGAAGCAAGACTTCACGCAGGTGCTGTGGCGTTGGAGATATGTGGTTTGTCCGCTGACAATCATCCTGATAGTCGCACAGACCGCAACAGGCAGCGACAAGGGCGACTATGCCTCACTGATGGTGCACTACTGGCTTGTGGTGCTACAGACCTTTGCCTTCATCATCGTGGCAAGTGCCCTGTGCAAGCACAAACGTCTGTATGAATGGAGCAAGAGGCTGGCTCCGACCTCCTTCTTCATCTACGCCTTGCACCCGTTCATTCTGGGGTCGCTAAGGAAGATTATCACCAAACTCACTCCGATGAGCGATACGTGGTATATGCAGTGCGTGGACTATCTCGCCATTCCATTGGTATGTGTCGCCCTCTGCATAGCAGTCTACGCCGCAGGCCGCCGTTGGATGCCCTGCACCATGAAGCTGCTGATGGGAGAAAGGAGGAACTAAAAAAACGGAGGGTGCATCGTTATGATACACCCTCCTGCTGTATGTATGGTCAACTACCTCTTTAGCTGAGCTTGTTCACGTAAAGAGCGAGCTTCGACTTCAGGTTGTTCGCCTTATTCTTATGAATAACGTGCGTCTTTGCCAGCTTGTCCAATATCTTTGCTACGCCGGGCAACATTGCAGCTGCAGCAGCCTTGTCGGTTGTGCCACGGAGCTTGCGTACAGCGTTTCTCATTGTCTTGGCATAGTATCTGTTATGGAGCCTTCTTGCCTCTGACTTTCTGATGCTCTTGAGTGTTGATTTATGATTTGCCATCTCGACTAATCCTTTAGTTTTTGTTTTGTTTGTGTTTTATTTTCTTCTTATTTGTAGTCCATGGCAGAGTCGAACTGCCCTTTAGAGAATGAAAATCTCTCGTCCTAACCGATAGACGAATGGACCATCCACACCCCTGTCTCCAAGGAATGCGGTTGCAAAGGTAGGCACTATTTTCCAATCAGCAAACACCGCACTTAAAAAATGTGGTTTTATTTTTATAGCTTTGTACCGGTTTTAGGGCTTCGCAGGAATGATACAGACAACAGAAGGAGTGGTACTCGGAGTGCTGAAGATTGCCGGCGGACAGCAGATTGTCACTGCATATACATCCGCAAACGGCCGTCTGTCGTACATCATGCGAACGCCGCGCTCGCGCAAGTCTCCCGTCTCGATGTCGCTGCTACAGCCGCTGTCGTTGGTCCGGATTGTCGGCGACGTGAGACCAAACGCAGCACTGCAGCACATAACCTCGATGTCGTGCACCTGTCCGTACCGGAGTATTCCTGCCAACCCGTACAAGTCGGCAATGACACTCTTCCTGCAAGAGTTCCTGCTGCGTTCCGTGCGCGAGGAAGGACAACCCAACGGTGCGCTGTATGACTTCATCGTCACATCGATGCAGTGGCTCGATGCTGCCGTGGACGGATATTCAAACTTCCACATTGCCTTCATGCTGCGCATATCGGCGTTCCTCGGCCTGCAGCCGAACACCTCACACTACATCCGCGGCTGCTGCTTCGACCTGCAGGAGGCACGCTACGTCACGTCACCGCCACAAGCCGATGCCTACTGCCTGACAGGTGCCGAGGCTGCCGCCGTCGGCACGCTCATGCGCATGAACTTGTCGAATATGCACCGCTTCATGTTCAGCCGCCAACAGCGTCGCCGCATACTGAGCGTCGTGAATGACTACTACCGTCTGCACATCCCCGACTTCCCCGAGCTGCGTTCGTTGCAGGTGCTGCACGAGGTATTTGATTGAAAGTTCACTTGTAGAAGCTGCGTCCGAACACGGAGAACTCATCCCGTCCGAGCACACAGCGGCGGAACCATGCCAGCAGGAAGCCAAGTCCGTAGCCCATGAGCTGGGTGAAGGCGGCGCGTATGCAGAGCAGGCCAATCTTCATACTGCGGTTCCGGAGCGACGAGTCCACAAAGACAAGAAGTGAGTAGAGTGCCAAAGGCAGCAGTGCCACACCGCTTATAATGCCGCCGAAAGGCGGGTCATACTGTCTGCCAATTGTCGCTCCGAACACAATGCCTGTCACAAACAGCAACAGCAGGAATATCACTCCCACGGTGAACACCATCGGCAACAGATGGACGAGCTTCAGCGACCCCGGGTGCCGCTTATGGAGATTTATGCGGGCTATGCCGGAGTTCATGACCTGACGGAAGAACTTGCGGAAGTCGGTACGCCGCTTGTGATACACCCACGCATCTGCGAAGAGGGCTGTCTTGAAGCCCTCTTCTATAAGGCGCAGGCTCAGGTCGATGTCCTCACCGAAGCGCATGTTTGAGAATCCTCCTGCCCGGCGGTATGCTTCGGCACGGATACCCATGTTGAAACTTCGCGGATAAAAATGGTCTATTCGCTTCTTGCCGCCACGGATGCCGCCGGTGGTGAGGAACGATGTCATGGAATAGTTTATGGCCTTCTGCGTATCGGAGAACGACGGATGAGCCTTGTCGGGACCTCCGAAGGCATCGGCTCCGGTAGCAGCAAGTCCACGTTCGACGGCATCGAAATACCCCTCGGGAACAATCGTGTCAGAATCGAGAAAGATGAGATATTCTCCTTTGGCACGCGCGGCACCGTAGTTGCGGGCTGCCCCGGGGCCACCGTTGGGAATGAAGAAATAGGATATGTCCAACAGCCCCTGATGTGTCTGCGCCACGTCGCGACATGGCTCGCTCGAGCCGTCATCCACGACAATGACCTCGAAGTCTGCCGTGCGCGGCTGTGCCGACAAGCTGTCCAACAGTTCCGAAAGTTCGTCGGGACGGTTGTACACGGGTATTATGACGGAGAACCTCATGATGCAATAAGGCGGGCGGTTCATCTCGAGCCGTCCGCCTTTTATCTTTTCCTTTATCTTGGTTTACTTGTTGCTGACACGGCTTACGTAAGAGCCATCGCGGGTGTCGATGACAACAACATCGCCCTCGTTGATGAACAGAGGCACCTTGACCGTTGCACCGGACTCCACGGTTGCGGGCTTCTGTGCATTGGTAGCGGTGTCGCCCTTGAGTCCCGGCTCGGTATATGTGATCTTCATCTCAACCTTCACGGGCACCTCGGCAAAGAGGATGGTCTCGGTAGAAGCATCCGACACCACTTCAACCACCATGCCCTCAAGCAGGAAGTCTGCACCGGTAATGAGATCCTTGGCAATAGGCACCTGGTCGTAGGTCTCCTGATTCATGAAGATGAAGTCCTCACCCTCCTTATAGAGGTACTGGTACGGACGGCGTTCAACACGGACATCCTCCAACTTCTCACCGATGTTGAAGCGACGCTCCAGCACATAGCCGTTGACAACATCCTTCAGCTTGGTGCGCATGAAAGTGTTGCCCTTGCCGGGCTTCACATGAAGGAAATCGATGCAGAAATACAGCTTGCCATCCATCCTGATGGCCGTTCCGATTTTAATGTCTTGAGCATTAATCATACTTTCTTATCTTTATTACGTTTTGTGAACACGAATATATACATTCTCCGCCCAGAACAGCATAAGGAGGATGCCGTAAAAGGTGCGGCAAAGGTACGGCAAACCACGAAAAAACACAAAATCTTCGAGATAAAAAGATACCGCACTTGGTTGTTTTACAAAAAGTGCCTATTTTTGCACCCTGATTTTCAGCAAATAGTAACGTAAAGAATATAAAGAGATGAAAAGAACATTCCAACCCTCTAACAGAAAGAGAAAGAACAAGCACGGATTCCGTGAAAGAATGGCTACAGCCAATGGACGCAGAGTGCTGGCTGCACGCCGCGCCAAGGGAAGAAAGAAGCTCACCGTTTCTGACGAATACAACGGCGTGAAGGCTTGAGACAAGTCCCCTGCGCAGACTTTCTTTCCGGCAGGAAGAGAGAAAACGCACGTCCGCACGACAGACCCCGAAAAGTCCAACGGGTTGTCATGCGGACGTGCTGTTTATATACCCATTCCGCCCATAATGCCTATAGTACACATCAAGCCCGTCAGTACTCTGCCACGATGAAATCACACACGGCATCCTGCAACGTGCGGGCATCACGGGCCGCAGTCTGGTTCTGGTTCATGATGCTGAAGGCCATGAGGTTGCCGCTGCGTGTCGTCAGATACCCCGCCAGACAACTTATGCCCGTGTACGTTCCGGTCTTGGCATGCACACGGCGGTATGACGGTGTGCCGCTCCGCATACGATATTTCAGCGTACCGTCGACACCTCCTATCGGCAGCGAAGGGTAGAGACGGTCATAGATGTTCTTGTCGGCATAGGCATACTTCAGGAAAGCCACGAGCAAGTCGGGCGACAGGTAGTCGTACATGGACAGTCCGCAACCGTCGGCCATCTTGTAGTCTCGCGGATTCAACCCCATACTGCGCACTATGCCACGCACCACCTCAAGCCCGTCATCGGCACAGGCATACTTCGTGCCGCTCTTCCGGGCCGCTATGCGGTAGAGCATGGCCTCGGCATTCAGATTGTCGCTCTCCTTCATCATCTGTTCAAGCACATCCTTCATGCTCGTCTCGCAGACGGCAACGGGCTGCGCATCCGGACTCAGGGTGTCGAAGCCATAGCTGCCGGCAAGTTCTATGCCGGCAAGCTGCAACTTATCGACAAACGTGTGCATGAACATATCGGCAGACGAATAGACATTGATGTCAGCACTACGGCGTGACGCTACGTTGCCGCTCACTGTCAGCGTGTTGCCGTCGTGCATCCAGTCGCGCGTCAGCTTGAATGTCCCTGCCTGCGGGCTACGGCTGACTGTGTTGTTGACCACACTGTAGTATGTGGAGCGCGGAGTTGCCTCAACCGTAGCCTTCGCGCCTGCGGCATTGGGCGTGGCTGTGACATGGACGACACCTTTATTCAACATCAGCGGTGACAGATAGGGCTGATAGGACTCGGGATTGTCGTCCCACAGCCAACCGCTGCCGAAATACAGCGAGTCCTTCATCGACACATCACCCAGTATGCGCCCTTCTATCTTCTTCACCGGCAGGGCTGCAACCGCACCCACCAAGGCATCCATATCCTCTTCGTCAAACTCGGGATCGAAGCCGCCGACGACATAGAGGTCGCCATGCAGTATGCTGTCATTGATGCTTCCCGTATGCCAAACCTCCGTGCGGAATGGCTCGTCACTATCCGGCAGTGACAGTGCAGCAATGGCGGTGAGCAGCTTCATGGTCGATGCCGGACGACAGTTGCGGTCGGCTCTGTACCGGTAGACCGACGAATTGGCAGTCAGGTCATAGACGGCAATGCCCACATCGCCACCGCGTGGCAACAGTTTCTCCACGATGGAGTCAAGACCCGCTATGAATGACGATGACGTAGCATGCCCTGTGCCCTGTGCTCTCGCCGCATTGCAGCAGAGCACAAGGGCAACAGCAGCTACATAATATAATAAGGTGTACCTCCTCGTCACGGTGCGGACGTGTGTGCTTACCAAATCTTCACACGGTCTTCGGGTGCACGCCACATCTTGTCGCCTTCCTTCACGCCCCAAGCCTCATAGAACTCGTTGCAGTCAGACAACGGACCAATGACACGCCACTTGGCAGGCGAGTGCTCGTCGGTCTTGACACGTGTGATGAGTGCCTCGTCACGATACCTCACCATCCACGCCTGAGCATGTCCGAGGAAATAGCGTTTGTCGGGCGTGAAGCCTCCGATGACCACGTTGTTCTTGTACTGGTCGGTCTTCTTGAAAGCCTCATATCCCATGACAAGTCCGCCAAGGTCGGCGATGTTCTCGCCCTGCGTGTTCTTGCCGTTGATGTGCAGCCCGTCGATGACCTCATAGCCGTCAAACTGCTCCACAATCTTCTTGGTCTTCTCCTCAAACTTGGCCTTGTCCTCGGCTGTCCACCAGTCGGAGAGGTTGCCCTTGGCGTCATACTTGCAGCCCGAGTCGTCGAAGCCGTGGGTTATCTCATGGCCGAACGTGCTGCCGCCGATGATGGCATACAGGATAGCATCATCGGGCATACGTCCCTCAAAACCGGGGACAATGATGTTGCACCCGGGGATGCAGATTTCGTTGTTCGTCGGACTGTAGTAGGCATTGTATGTCTGCGGCTGCATGTGCCACTCGCTGCGGTCTACGGGCTGTCCGTACTTCTTTATCATGCGGTCGAAACGCCAGCGGTTGGCATTGATGATGTTGCCGGCATACGAGTCGCGCGAGATGTCCAGTGCGCTCATGTCCTTCCACTTGTCGGGATATGCCAGCTTCATGTTCACTGCCTCGAGCTTCTGTAGTGCCTTTGCTTTCGTCGGTTCACTCATCCAGTCGAGGTTCTTGATGTGGTTTGCGAACTCCTCACGGATGGCATCGCCAATCTCTATGAACTTCTCCTTCGTGCCTTTTGGCAGATATTCCGCCACATACACCTGTCCCACGAGGTCGCCAAGCACAGAGTTGGTGACATCGACCACACGCTTCCACCGTGGACGGGGCACCTGTGCACCGCGCAGCGACTTGGAGTAGTAGTTGAAGCTCAGCATATAGGTATCGTCGTCGACATATTCTGCCAGCGCATCAAGCACTTGAAACTTCAGATAGTCCTTCAGCACGTTCAGGTCTGTCCGGCGGAGTTGCTCGTCAAGGGCTGTGAAGAACTCCGGTTGTCCCACGACAACGCTGTCCACGCCGTTCAGTCCCACGCCCTTCATATATGCCTCGATGTCATAACCGGGCATCAGAGCCTTCAACTGCGCCATCGACATCTTGTTGTAGTTGGTAAACGGGTCACGCAGGTCTTCGCGCTTGCGCGAGCTTTTGGCTATCTGTGTCTCGAATTGCAGCATATTGTCTACAGCCGTCTGTGCCTGTTTGTCGTCATATCCCATCTTGCCGAATATCCCGCAGGCATAGGTGCGGAAGGCCTGACGCACTCTCTCGGTGTTCTCGTCGTCATCGAAATAATAGTTGCGGTCAGGCATGCTCAGTCCACCCTGCGACAGCGATATGACGTTCACGTCGCTGTTCTTCTCGTCCTGCGACACGCCGAAGCGGAAGAACGGAGTGCCGGCGACAGGACTCAGCCGGGCTGCTGTCTGCGGCAGATCCTTTGCCGAACCGACGGCATCGATGCGGTCAAGATACTCCTTCAGTGCGGCTATGCCCTGTGCGTTCAGCGTCGTGCTGTCCATGCCCGAGAAATACAGGTCGCCTATCTTCTGCTTGTTGCTGCCTGCGGCGTTCTGCGTGGCAGAAGCCTCAAGACATATCTTGTAGACCTGTGCCTGCACGGTGTCGTCGACAGCCTTGAAGATGCCGACGCTGTTCTCACTCGGGTCTATGGGGTGACTGTTCAGCCAAGCACCGTTGGCATATTCGAAGAAATCGTCCTGCGGACGCACTGTTGAGTCGATGTGCGACAGGATTGGGTCTGTCGGCTCGGCAGACTTCTGCTGCGAGCATGATGAAGATGCAAGTGCTGCCGCCACAACAGCCATGCAGCCAAATAACGTTTTCATTGTACTTTGTGATTTTTATATGTTACATTATCTCGTGAAATATCTCTCCCACCGTCGGGTGCGGAAAGACTGTCTTCTTCCATTCCTCTGTCTTCAGGCCCAGCGTGATGGCCATTCCTGCCATTGCCACAATCTCCGATGCCGGATTGCCCAGCAGATGTGCTCCCAACACGGTGCCGTCATTGCCCACAAGCAGCTTGCACATGCCGTTCACGCCCTCGTTCTCTGCCACGAAGCGTCCGGAGAATGTCATCGGCAGTTTGTGCACACTATACTCTATGCCGTCTCTTGCCGCAGCCTCTTCCGTCAGTCCCACGCCTGCGACCTCAGGATTCGTGTAGACCACTCCGGGGATGGCATTATACTTCATCGTGTCTTCCTTGCCCACGATGCTGCTCACTGCCACCTCGGCCTCGCGGACTGCCGTATGCGCCAGCATGGATGTGCCTGTCAGGTCGCCACAGACATAGACTCCATGCACCGATGTCATCATGTGCGCGTCCACGACAATCCTGCCACGCTCTCCTCTTTCCATATTGAGGTTCTCAAGTCCGTAGCCTTCGGTGACGGGACGCCTGCCGGTGCTCAGCAGCAGCTTGTCTGCCACGACACGGTGCTCCTCACCGTCCTTACGGCACACCACCGTGAACTGCTGTCCGGAATCGTTGCCGTCTGTCGCCACGGCGTGTCCGTAGTCCACCGACACCACCTGCGACTGCAACAGGAATTCCACTCCGCGCTTGGCATATTCGGCACGCAGCATCGCCGCTATCTCCTTGTCTATGCCGCCCAGTATCTCGTCCGTCATCTCCACCACCGTCACCTTCGTGCCGAGAGTGCAGAAGAGCGAGGCGAACTCCATGCCTATGACTCCGCCGCCAATCACCACAAGCGACTGCGGCAGTTCCTTGTTGTCAAGGGCTTCGCGGTGTGTCCAATACGGTGTGCCCTGCAATCCGGGGATGGGAGGCACCACGGTCTCCGACCCCGCGCATACAATCATGTTCCCGCACTCGTATGTCTCTCCGCCACAGCTTATGTGGTTCTTGTCGATGATGTGCGCCTCACCGTTCACGATGCTAACGCCGGCTGCCGTCACCCGAGCCTTGATGCCGAGCGACAGCTTGCGCACCGTCTTCTGCTTGCGGGCTATCATCTTCGGGAGATCTACCGTCATGCCCTCAACGCCGACGGCATATTTCGAGGCATGCAGCGCATTGTCGTATGTCTTTGCCGAATAGAGCAGTGTCTTCGTCGGTATGCAGCCTTCGTTGAGGCACACGCCGCCCATGTTTCCTTTCTCGAACAGCACTGTCGACAGTCCTGCCTTCCCTGCGGCTTCGGCAGCAGTATATCCTGCCGGACCACCGCCAATAATGGCTACCTGATATGTCATATTTCTTATCCTTGTTTTGATTCCTGTCTTTTCGCCACAGTCCTCTTCTGCAGCACACGCACGAACTCATCCTCATTGACGGGCATGAGTGCCTCCGTCCTGCCATTGCGGCAGTGCACCAACACGCAGCGCATAATTCCGTAGCCGCCTATCTTCATCTGCCAGGCCCGCTCCACTGCCACGATGTCGTCGGCTGCAATGTCCCTCTCCTTGGCAAAGCGTCCGTAGGACAGACGCAGTCTGCCATTGGCATAGACCACATATTCGGTATGCAGCAACCGCTCCATACACACCACCA
>CAVDAU010000088.1:0-9355 GCA_963607015.1 Streptococcaceae bacterium | reverse complement strand
GGATATAGTATCACACCGCCACGGCTCATCACCTCACATGCACGGCGCACATCTTCCATATAGCTTTTGGGTACCCTCTTCTGCTGCGGGAGGACCTGCCGAGGATGTGCAAGCTCTTCCTTCCTGCCTTCATGATGCGATGCAGCTTTGCTGCGGGTGTTCTTACTGCCCTTACGTTCAATCCTGCTCATTTCCTTTAGCTTTTAGACACATTTTAAGTGCGGATTTATCTTTCTTTCACACACTCACAGTGCTTTAACTCACAAAAGTAGTACTTTTGCGACCATTAACAGGATATAACACTATGAAAAATCCGAGTGACAACATCACATATCACCATACTCTGCCGGTTCAACTGCGCTGGAACGACGTTGACCGTTTCGGTCATGTCAACAACGAGGTCTACTTTTCGTTCTACGACCTTGGCAAGAGCGACTATTTCCAGACGATATGTCCGCACGTCAACTGGTCCGAGATTGGCATCGTGGCTGTGCATGTGCAGGCGGATTTCCTCTCGCAGATTCACGGCACAGACCACATAGCGGTACAGACAGCCATTACCGCCATAGGCACCAAGAGCTTCACACTGGCACAGCGCGTCATTGACACTGACACGCAGGAGGTCAAATGTATCGGCACTTCGGTAATGGTCACCTACGACCTCATAGGACACGCCTCCATCCCTCTGCGTGAAGAATGGATAGAGGCCATCTGCGCCTACGAGGGACGGGATGTGCGCAAAGAGAAGAAATACGCGCCGTAAATCAGTATTTGAAGCTGCTGCCGCCGATGAACTCACGCATCAGGGATGTCGGCGGAATCTCATTGTCGCGTATGGGTGTGAAGTACTTGATGAACTTCAGCAGGCGATGCGCTTCAGCATATTCCTCACAGTCGTTGCGCACCATATTGAGGATTGGCTCGATATGTGAGCGGAAGACAGCAAACTCATACAGCATGGACGAATTGAACATGACATCAGCGTTCTCCTGATAGGGGAATATCCACTTGTCTTCACCGGCACGCACACTTGCCCAGCGCGATATGGTCTGTTGCGCGGAATAGCCACGGAAGTTAAAGTCTCGTATGATGCGGCGCACCAGACGATTGTCGGTGGTAGGAATCCAATTGTGGTCATCAAGCGAGATGGTGGTCAGAGCCGAGACATATATCTTGAACTTGTTCTCTTCAGGGATCTGGGGTGTCAGGTCGGGATTAAGCCCGTGATTACCCTCAAGGATGAGCACCATATTGTCTGCTATGCGCAGTTTCTCCCCACGGTATTCGCGAAGACCTGTATTGAAGTTATAGTAAGGCAGCTCCACCTCCTCGCCTCTCAGCAGTGACTTCATCTGACTGTTGAAGAGGTCAAGATCAAGGGCATAAAGCGACTCGTAGTCAAGCTGCCCTTGCGCATCGCGCGGTGTATCGTTGCGGTTGACGAAATAGTTGTCCAACGATACCGGATAGGGAATGATGCCGTTGGTCAGCAGCTGCACTGACAGCCGTTTGCTGAAAGTCGTCTTGCCCGATGACGACGGGCCTGAAATCAGCACAAGCCTGACAGGCTGTCCGCCGTCCTTGCCGCGTTGCACTATGGTATCGGCAATCTGTGATATTTTCTTTTCCTGCAATGCCTCAGTCACATTGATGACCTGTGTGGCCAGCCCGCGCTGGCAGATTTCGTTAAGGTCGCCGACATTGCCCATGTGGAGAATATAGTCCCATTGAAGGTGCTCCTTGAAGGCCGTGAGCATCTTCTCCTGTTTGACGATTTCGCCAACCTTCTGCGGATTGTCCTTTGTGGGAACACGCAGCAGGAGCCCATCGTAATACTTGACAATATCGAACACCTTGAGAAAACCGGTACTGGGAACCAATGCACCATAATAGTTGTCGATTGTGTCGCCAAGCCTATAGTATGTGGTATAAAGCGAGCCGGAGGTCTTCAGCAACTTAACCTTGTCGTCCATGCCGGCCTCACCGAACAGGTGCACAGCCTCTTCGGTGCGACATTCCTCACGCATGAACGGTATATCTTCGGCAATAATATCCTGCATACGTTTGCGTATGGCTTTGGCATCATCCACCGTGACGGCACCATCGTCAGCCTTTATGAGGCGGCAATAATAGCCATTGGAGACAGGATGTTCAAGCAGCAACTTGCAGCCCGGGAAGAGTTCGCGGACAGCCTTGTAAATGACAAAGCAAAGCGACCGCACATAGGTGCGCATGCCTGATGACGAGCGTACATCAAGAAACTCCACATCCTTGTTGTTGTAGACCCTAAACGTCAGTCCCTCAGAGACGTTGTTGACACGCGCACTGATGACCTGATAGGGAGAAGCAAGTCCGAAGCCATTATAAATTTCCAAAAGAGTGCTGCCTATCGGAAATTCCAGATACTTTTTTCTATTTTTGCAGTAGATTTGTAACATATGTTTCATGTACGCACTATTTGTGTCTCTTCTGCCAAAGGTAGTATTTTATCATGAAACTCCCGTTGCTGTTTTATGATATTTAAATATGGACAACACCCTTTTGTACGTATTCAAGATTGTCGGTTCATTGGCATTGCTGATGTTCGGCATGAAATCGTTGAGTGAGAGTTTGCAGAAAATGGCCGGTTCGCAGTTGCGCCTCATCCTGCAAAAAATGACAAAGAACCGGCTCACAGGAATAGTGACAGGTACATTGATTACATGTGCCGTACAGTCATCATCGGCGACAACGGTGATGACTGTGTCGTTTGTAAACGCAGGATTGCTGACGCTGGCACAAGCGATATCAGTCATCATGGGTGCCAATATCGGCACCACACTGACGGCATGGATCATGTCATTGGGATACAGCGTGGATCTGACAATGGTGGTATTCCCCGCATTCTCCGTCGGCATAGTACTGATCTATTCCAAGAGCAAACGCTACATCGGTGACATGCTGTTCGGCATAGCGTTTCTCTTCTACTCACTGGTGCTGCTGAGTGACACGGGACGCGAAATGGACTTGCAGCACAACACCACGGTGATTGAGTTCTTCTCGTCATTCGATGTCAACAGCTTTTCGTCGATAATAGCCTTCCTCCTCATCGGCACCATAATCACGTGTATCGTGCAGTCTTCGGCTGCCGTGATGGCTATCACCATCCTGCTTTGCTCTACCGGCGTGCTGCCAATCTATTTGGGCATCGCTCTGGTGATGGGAGAGAATATCGGAACCACAGCGACTGCCAATATCGCAGCATTGGGAGCTAACGTGCAGGCACGGCGTGCCGCATTGGCTCACTTGGCATTCAATGTATTTGGTGTCATTTGGGTGCTGTGTGTGTTCTATCCGTTTGTCGACATGGTGTGCTCGCTCGTGGGTTACGATCCCGCCGGAACAACATACACGCAGGCGCAGAAGGCTACTATTCTGCCTGTGGTTTTGGCAGCGTTCCACACGTGCTTCAATGTGACAAACACGTTCATATTAGTATGGTTCGTCCCGACGATTGAAAAAATCGTGTGCTGTATTCTGCCGGCAAAGGAGAACAGAGACGAGGAAGATTTCCGCTTATGCTACATACAGGGCGGTCTGCTGAAAACGCCGGAGCTTTCGGTGTTGGCTGCCGACAAGGAGATTCAATCTTTTGCAAACCGCATCCAACGTATGTTCGGCATGGTGCGTGAACTCTTCGACGAGAAGGACGACGAGAAGTTTGTGAAGCTGTACAGCCGCATCGAGAAGTACGAGAACATCTCTGACAACATGGAGATTGAGATTGCCAACTACTTGGGCAATGTGAGTGATGCACACCTGAGCGACGTGACAAAAGGCAAGATACGTGCAATGTTGCGCGAGGTAAGCGAAATCGAGAGTATCGGAGACAGCTGCTACAACATCGCCCGCACGCTTAACCGCCACAAGCAGAGCAACGAAGAATTTACCGCCGGACAGACAGAGCACGTGAAGTTCATGATGGGGCTTGACGCGAGTGCACTGTCGAGGATGGAGGCTGTGATACAGCACCCCGAAGACGGAACGGCAAGCGTGAACAAGACGTACAACATAGAAAACGAAATAAACAATCTGCGCGACCAGCTGAAGAGCCAAAACATTGCAGACCTGAACAACAAAGAATACTCTTATCAGCAGGGCGTTTACTACATGGACATTATAAGCGAATGTGAACGTTTGGGCGACTATGTGGTGAACGTGGTTGAAGCAAGCACGGATACAGAGAAGAAGATGTGACAATGAAAGACGAGGCATCAAGATATGCGGATCTGCTGCTGCGCCACGGCATAAAGCCCACGGCCAACCGCATAATAATAGTGGAGGCATTGGCCGACGCAGATCGTCCTCTCTCAATGACAGAGCTGGAAGACAAGGTGGAGAGCATCGACAAGTCAAACGTATTCCGCAGCCTAAACACATTCAGAGAGCACCATCTGGTACATACCATAGAAGACGGCGGTGACAGCGTGCGCTACGAATTATGCTTGAGCACCGACGAGGGACATGACGATGACATGCACGTGCACTTCTATTGCGAACGGTGTCACAAGACTTTCTGCCTATCGGATACGCCTGTTCCCGCCGTGAACCTGCCGGAAGGATACGTCATGGACTCCGTGAACTACGTCATAAAGGGCATGTGTGCCAATTGTGCAGCGAAAAGATAAGGATTTCGGACACGACACCAACGGATATTGTAACACCTTTGTAATACCGGTGACACGTGGCAGTATCGCAATACGCCATACCTTTGTCGGTATGCGCAAAATATGCCGCTGCGATGTTCAACTATAACAATTAACGTGCAATGACAGAACAGGAAATAAAGACAAAAGGGCTTAGTGACAGCGAGGTACTTGAGAGCCGCGCAAAGCATGGCGAGAATGTACTGACTCCACCCAAGCGCAAGCCCATGTGGAAACTGTATATCGAGAAATTCAGTGATCCGGTGATACGCATCCTGCTCTTCGCCGCACTGCTGTCGCTGGCAGTGTCTGTGGTAGAGAACGAATATGCAGAAACCATCGGCATCATTGCCGCCGTGTTGTTGGCAACAGGTGTAGGATTTCTGTTCGAATATGATGCAAACCGCAAGTTCGACATGCTGAATGCCGTGAATGACGACAACAGCGTGCGCGTGATGCGCAACGGTGCCGTTTGCGAAGTGAAGCGGCGCGACGTGGTGGTGGGAGACATCGTGCTGGTCGAGACAGGAGATGAGATTCCTGCCGACGGAAGACTCTTGGACTCTCTGTCGATGCAGGTGAATGAATCTTCACTGACAGGCGAGCCGGCAACAGACAAGACCGCATCGGAAGCGGACTTCGACAAGAATGCGACATACAAGTCAAACCGCCTGATGCGCGGTTCAACGGTGCTCGACGGACACGGAACTATGGTTGTCGAAGCTGTCGGTGATGCCACGGAGATTGGTAAGGTGGCACGTCTGAGCTCGGAAGAGACACACGAACAGACACCGCTGAACAGACAGTTGGAGAAGTTGGCACGCCTGATTGGCTATGTGGGGTTCGCCACTGCCGGCATTGCCTTCGTGCTCTTCTTCGTGAAAGATGTGGTGTTGGCATACGACTTCGGACAAATGCACACGTTTGCCGACTGGCTTCCTGCCATAAAGACAACGCTGCAAATATTCATGATGGCCGTGACGCTGATAGTTGTGGCTGTACCTGAAGGTCTGCCGATGAGCGTCACGCTGTGTCTGGCACTGAACATGCGGCGTATGCTTGCCACGAACAATCTTGTGCGGAAGATGCACGCGTGTGAGACCATGGGAGCCATAAACGTGATTTGTACCGACAAGACAGGTACGCTGACACAGAACAGGATGCGCATCAGCAAGCCGCACTTCAGCGGATTGGATGAAGAGGACAGCAGTCTGCAAGCATCGGAAGCAGGGCGGTTGGTGGCAGAAGCCATCAGTGCGAACACCACGTCTTTCCTCGGCAAGACCGATGACGGGAAGACAGAGGGAATAGGCAACCCGACGGAGGTGGCACTGCTGCTGTGGCTACAGGACAAGGACACGGACTATCTCAGCATACGCAACAGCGTGAAGGTTGTGGATCAGCTGCCGTTCTCGACCGAACGTAAGTTCATGGCGACAATGGTTGAGTCGGCTGTAAAAGGCCGGAAAGTACTATATATAAAAGGTGCACCGGAGATTATCGTCGGCAAATGCCACAAGGTGCAGACAGCCGACAGCGTGGAGGCTGCTCCCGAAGACTTCAAGAAAGACACCGAATCATTCCTGTTGGAGTATCAGAACAAAGGCATGAGAACATTGGGATTCGCGTATGCAGTCATAGAAGACGACAGCATCAAATGCACCGATGCCATTGCGAATGCCGACTTCGTGTTCCAAGGCGTAGTGGCAATCAGCGACCCGATACGTCCGGAAGTGCCTGCTGCTGTGGCACGGTGCTGCAAGGCCGGCATTGAGGTGAAGATTGTGACGGGCGACACTCCTGCCACAGCACGCGAGATTGCACGACAGATAGGGTTGCGCGTCGACAACGACAGTGACATAATATCAGGTCCCGATTTTGCCAAACTCGACGATGCCGAAGCGCAGAGACGGGCTTCGGAGATAAAGGTGATGAGCCGCGCACGCCCCGGCGACAAGCAACGCTTGGTGCAGCTTCTGCAAAAGAGCGGGGCAGTCGTTGCCGTGACAGGCGACGGCACCAACGATGCACCCGCATTGAACTATGCCCAGGTAGGACTGTCAATGGGCTCGGGCACGTCCGTAGCGAAAGAGGCAAGCGACATAACCCTGCTCGACGATTCGTTTGTCAGCATCGGCACGGCTGTGATGTGGGGACGTTCGCTGTACAAGAACATACAGCGGTTCATACTTTTCCAGCTGACAATAAACTTCGTGGCACTGTTGGTGGTGTTGCTCGGTTCGCTCTTCGGCGCCGAACTGCCGCTTACGGTGACGCAGATGTTGTGGGTTAATCTGATAATGGACACCTTTGCAGCAATGGCACTGGCATCGATTCCGCCAAGCGACAGCGTGATGGACGAGAAGCCACGCAAATCCACAGATTTCATCATCACGCGCAGCATGTGGACAGACATCATTGTCTATGGCACAGGATTCCTCGTGGTGCTGCTTGCGTTGCTCTACTACTTCAACCACGCCACCGGAGGCATGACGGTGCACCGGCTGACGGTGTTCTTCACCGTGTTTGTGATGTTGCAGTTGTGGAACCTGTTCAACGCAAAGACATTCAGCACGAACGAATCGGCATTCAAGAATCTGAACAAGTCCTATGGCTTGGAGGCCATAGCCCTTATCATCTTGGCAGGACAACTGCTGATTGTCCGGTTTGGCGGAGACGTGTTCCGCACAGAGCCGCTCAGTGTTATGGAATGGATAGAAATCATTGTACTGACATCTACAGTGCTTTGGATTGGAGAGCTGACAAGACTTGTACGAAGGCTCAGAGGAAAGAAGAATGTTTGACTGTATAAAAGACATAAGGAATATCGTATTCGACTTCGGCGGCGTGCTCATAGACCTCGACCGCCAATGTTGTGTTGACAACTTCCACCGCTTGGGGTGGACGGGATTCGAGACTGAGCTTGGTGTCAGCCTCAAGCAAGGCTTCCTGCAGAAGTTCGAGCTGGGACTAATCCGGCCCTCCGATTTCAGGGACGGCGTTCGCGAAGCTATCGGGACAGAGGTTAGCGACGACGACATCGATGCCTGCTGGAACAGCTTTCTTGCAGGTGTTCCGCAGTCGAAACTCGATATGCTCGTCAGGCTGCGCCGACGCTTCAACGTGTACCTGCTCAGTAACACCAACGCCATTCACTGGAAGTGGTCGATAGAGAATGTCTTCGGGCAGGACGGGCACAGCGTTGAAGACTATTTCGACGGCGTATTTCTGTCGTTCGTCGTGCATTTGGCAAAGCCGGACACGAGGATATTCCGGCACGTTATTGACAGCACCGGCATCAAGCCCGAGGAAACACTGTTCATTGATGACTTGCAGCAAAACTGCGACGCGGCGGCGGCAATGAAATTCAATACCTATAAAGCAGGGGCACATGAAGATTTGCAACACTTGTTCTGATGTCAATGTGCCCGTGACTGCCACAATAGGCTTCTTCGACGGCGTGCACATAGGACATCAATTCCTCATCAGACAGATGATGACGGCGGCAAACGAAAGGAAGACCGCCTCAATGGTTGTGACCTTTCCCGTCCATCCGCGCAAAGTGCTCCGCTCAGACTTCCGGCCACAACTGCTGACAACCAAGGAGGAAAAGTGCGAACGGCTGGAGCAGACCGGTGTTGACTATTGTCTGATGCTTGACTTCACGCCACAAATGGCCGCACTCACAGCACAACAGTTCATGGCGATGCTCAAAGAGCAGTTCCGTGTCAACGCTCTTGTGATAGGCTACGACCATCGCTTCGGGCACAACCGCAGTGAGGGATTCGACGACTATTGCCGCTATGGCAGGGAGCTGGACATCGAAGTGCTCAAGGCCGAGCCTTACGCCTTGCCCGACGGACACAGCGTAAGCTCATCAATGATACGCAGCCTCCTGCTTCAGGGCAATGTGCAGGAAGCAAACAGATGTTTGGGCTACAACTACACGCTCGGTGGAACGGTGACGGACGGTTTCCATATCGGGCGCACATTGGGCTTCCCTACGGCTAATATCCGTCTTGACGATAACGACAAGCTGTTGCCCGAAGACGGAGTATATGCCGTGACGGCAAACATTGGCGAACGCACATACGGCGGCATGCTCAACATCGGTTGCCGTCCCACAATGGGAAACGGGACAGAGCGCAGCATTGAGGTACACATCTTCGGATTGCACGCAGACCTGTATGCACAACATCTACAAGTGTCATTAGTGAAACGGACACGCGACGAGGTGAAGTTCAGCACGCCCGACGAGTTGGCCAAGCAGCTGCGCCGCGATGCCGTGCAGATAAAGGAGCTGCTTGGAACAACAACATTTCAGTAATATTGCCGTCCGCTAAAAGCTCATAAGAACACAGATATCCATCCCGAAGTCCTGCAAGATGTGACTTCGGGTTTGCTTTTCCATAAGCAAGCCTCTTGGTCAAACATACTTGGCTCAGGAGGCGTATTCCACTGAACCCTTCGCCGCCTCCGGTACCGCTTTCAGTACCACTTAACCGGTACCGGAGTTTCAGCTAATTGGTACCGGAGTTTCAAGCAGCCGGTACCGGAGTTTCATATATATGGTACCGGCGATGTATTCCGATTGATGTGTTCTTCGTATTTGTTGAACACCCCGACACCCATAATGGCTGTCTATGAATGCCCGTCGTTGGGTTCTATGG
>CAVDAU010000087.1:0-9411 GCA_963607015.1 Streptococcaceae bacterium | reverse complement strand
AACCAAGGAGAGTTACGGGCAAAAAAAAAGGAGTACCGCTGTACTCCAACCTTTTTATTAACCTTAAATCTAATACTATGAAAAACACGATGCAAAGGTAGGGACAATTTCGAGAGTGACAAGCAAAGCGGCGGAAAAGGTTCGTTTTGTAACATTATTTAAACATCGTAGACATTTGGTAACCGTGATGCGGCGTTTTCGAGCATATTGTAACAATGTCGCTTCCGGCCTATTCGGTCGATACCATCGCCAAAAGCAGAGCCTTTCTAGTTGTGGATGGCACAAGTGACGGGCGACCATTTGCTTCCTGCTGATGCGGAAACGACGGAATAGATACAAACATAGTCAGTGCGGTGACGGACGGTGTGATATTTTTCGTATGTTTGTAGAGCCAATTGACATTGCCAGCATGTGGCGATGGGCGACTTTGTTTAACTTAATAGAAACCTTAGATCTGAAATGAAGAAGTTTTTCTTTCTTGCAGCCGCTGCGCTGACGCTGTGCACATACAGCCATGCGCAGTGGAAGCCTGTGGGCGACAAAATCAAGACCCGGTGGGCTGAACAAATCAATCCTGATAACGTGTTGCCTGAGTATCCGCGTCCCGTGATGGAACGCCGGGAGTGGCAGAACCTGAACGGAATGTGGAAGTATGCCATCCGTGACAAGGGAGAGGCTGCACCGCAGGCTTACGATGGCGATATTCTGGTGCCCTTTGCCGTGGAGTCGTCGCTGTCGGGCGTGGGGAAACACCCCACGGAGAAGCAGGAGCTGTGGTACAGCCGTGAGTTCGACGTGCCCAAGACATGGGCAGGCAAGCGCGTGCTGCTGCACTTCGGTGCTGTGGATTGGAAGGCAGACGTGTGGGTCAACAACGTGATGGTGGGAGGACACACGGGCGGCTTCACTCCCTTCTCGCTCGACATCACCGATGCTCTTGCAGCAAAAGGCGGCAACACGCTGACCGTAAGGGTGTGGGATCCGACCGACAAGAGCTATCAGCCACGCGGCAAGCAGGTGAGCGAGCCGAGCGGCATTTGGTACACACCCGTCAGTGGCATCTGGCAGACCGTGTGGATGGAGCCTGTGGCTGAAGCACACATTGCCGACCTGAAGATAACTCCGGACATCGACAGCCACGAGCTGAACGTCGCCGTGCAGACGAGCACGGCTGCTACAGGCTATCAGGCAAAGGTGCAGGTGTTTGACGGGACAGCCAAGGTTGCCGAGGGAGCATCGGTCAACGGACTGCCCGTAAGCGTGGCCATGCCTGCCGATGCCAAGCTGTGGACTCCCGACAGCCCGCATCTGTACACGCTGAAGGTCAGCCTGATGAAGAACGGACGCGAGGTGGATGCCGTCGACAGCTATGCCGCCATGCGCAAGATTTCCATGGCACGCGACAAGGACGGCATAATGCGCATGCAGCTGAACAACAAGAACATCTTCATGTACGGTCCTCTGGATCAGGGATGGTGGCCCGACGGACTGTACACGGCTCCCACCGATGAGGCTCTGAAGTATGACATACAGAAGACCAAGGACTTCGGCTTCAACATGATTCGCAAGCACATAAAGGTTGAGCCTGCACGCTGGTACACCTACTGCGACCGGTTGGGCATACTGGTATGGCAGGACATGCCCAGCGGCGACAAGAACCCCGAATGGCAGAACCACCATTACTTCACAGGCACAGAGGTGACACGCTCTGCCACGTCTGAAGCCAACTTCCGCAAGGAGTGGAAAGAGGAGATGGATGCGCTGTACAACTATCCGAGCATAGCCGTATGGGTTCCGTTCAACGAGGCATGGGGACAGTTCAAGACTGCTGAGATTACAGAGTGGACAAAGGCTTATGACCCGTCGCGTCTTGTCAATCCTGCCAGTGGCGGCAACTTCTACACCACGGGCGACATCCTCGACCTGCACAACTATCCGCAGCCGTCGATGTATCTGTTCGACGCTCAGAGAGTCAACGTGTTGGGCGAGTATGGCGGCATAGGCCGTGTGGTGAGAGACCACATTTGGGAGCCTGACCGCAACTGGGGCTACGTGCAGTTCAACACCGAGGAAGAGGTGACCAATGAATACGTGAAGTATGCCGAGCAGCTGAAGGACATGGTGGCACGCGGATTCTCGGGAGCTGTCTACACGCAGACCACAGACGTGGAGATAGAGGTCAACGGTCTGATGACATACGACCGCAAGGTGATAAAGCTGGACGAGGCGCGTGTGCGTCAGATCAACCGCTCCGTCATAAACAGTCTTGCAGAGTAACACACATATATATATAATGACATATCATCTAATGAAAAGACTATTCTTAATGTTAAGCCTTCTGTGCGTGGCATCCATGGGCATCTATGCGCAGAAGCAGTTCACCCTTGCCTCACCGGACGGCAAGGTAAGTACGACAATCACCGTCGGTGACATGCTGCAATACAGCATCAGCATTGACGGACAGCAGGTGCTGGCTCCGTCGCCCATCAGCATGACGCTGTCTACCGGCGAGGTGTGGGGACAGAAGCCGTCACTGCGTGGCAACAAGCGCAGCAGCGTGAATCAGGACATTGCATCGCCGCTCTACAGGGCAACGACACTGACGGACAGCTACAATGCCCTTACGCTCAACTTCAGCAAGGACTACAGCGTGGAGTTCCGTGCCTACAATGACGGCGTGGCATATCGCTTCGCGACAACACGCAAGACACCGTTCAATGTGGTCAGCGACGGAGCGACATTCAGCTTCGACAAGGACTATACGATGACGGCATCGTATGTGCGTGCCGGCAAGGACGGCGACTGGGCAAGCCAGTTTGCAAACTCGTTTGAGAACATCTACACCGTTGAGAAGCTGTCGAAGTACAACACCGGTCACCTGACGTTCCTCCCCGTGGTGGTTGACACCGAGAATGCCAAGGTCTGCATCACCGAGGTCAATCTCGAAGGCTATCCGGGTCTGTATCTGAAAGGCAACGGCAACAACACGCTGACCGGCATGAATGCCTCCTATCCCAAGGTGACGAAGCAGGGCGGACACAACCAGCTGGAAGACCTTGTGCAGGAAGGCGAGGACTACATCGCCAAGGTTGAAGGTCCGCGTTCGTTCCCGTGGCGTGTGGCCATCGTTGCCAAGGAAGACAAGGGCATCGCAGCCTCCACACTGAGCTATCTGTTGGCAGATCCTTCGCGCCTCACGGACATCTCGTGGATACAGCCCGGAAAGGTGGCTTGGGACTGGTGGAACGACTGGAACATCAGCGGCGTGGACTTCCGTGCCGGTATAAACACCGAGACATACAAGTACTACATTGACTTCGCTGCCGACAAGGGCATAGAGTATGTCATCCTCGATGAGGGCTGGGCAGTGAACCTGCAGGCCGACCTCATGCAGATCATTCCGGAGATAGACATGAAGGAGATTGTGGACTATGGCAAGCAGAAGAACGTGGGAATAGTCCTGTGGGCAGGCTACTATGCCTTCAACCGCGACATGGAGAATGTCTGCAAGTACTACTCCGACATGGGTGTCAAGGGTTTCAAGATTGACTTCATGAACCGCGACGACCAGCCGATGACCGAGTTCATGTATCGTGCTGCCGCCATGTGTGCCAAGTATCATCTCCTTGCCGACTTCCACGGGACATACAAGCCTGCCGGACTGAACCGCACCTATCCCAATGCCGTGAACTTCGAGGGTGTGCACGGACTGGAGCAGATGAAGTGGCAGGCAACAACCGTAGACCAGTTGCAGTATGACGTTACCATCCCTTACATCCGTCAGGCAGCAGGCCCGATGGACTATACGCAGGGAGCCATGCTGAACGGCGGTCTCAAGAACTACTTCCCAGTGAACACCGAGCCGATGAGCCAAGGCACACGTTGCCACCAGTTGGGACTGTACATCGTTTTGGACTCACCGCTGAACATGATGTGCGACTCGCCTACAAACTATCTGCGTGAGCCTGAATGTACGGAGTTCATAGCCGGCATCCCGACTGTCTGGGACGAGACGGTTGTCCTTGACGGCAAGATGGGGGAATACATCGTGACTGCACGCCGCAGCGGCAGCACATGGTATGTCGGTGGCATCACCAACCGTGAGGCACGTGACCTGACTGTCGACCTGTCATTCCTCGACGGCACGTACAATGCAGAGCTGTATAAGGACGGCATAAACGCAGACCGCAAGGGTGCGGACTATCGCGTTGAGCGTTTCAACACAGCGGGCAGCAAGAGCATACACCTCGCTCCGGGCGGTGGCTTCGTTGTCAAGCTGACGAAGTGAGAGAGTGGGGAAGCACACGCTTCCGCATATACATATATATAAGGAGAGAGTCCCTTGAGGTGTAAGCCTCAAGGGACTCTCTCTTACTTTGTTTCGCCTTGGCTGCCGGGATGTCACTTCACGAGTCGGAAGACATTTCTCTCGCCGTTCTTTTTCCCGTCAAGATAGAAAGCGGCATTGGTCCATCCTCTCTTCTTCAATGTAAAGGACAGCTCGTTCTTTGTGCCGTCAGGCCAGTTGATGGTCACGGTTTCGTCCTCCCACCTACAGTCTCCCATCCATTCGCCTATGACCAGTCTGAACTTGTCTCCGATCATTCGTTCAATATAGCCGCCCGTGAATTGTGTCACGTATGCACGTGTGGCATAATACATCTCGTAATCCCTCATGTCCGTCTTGTCAACTTGGTATTCCACGCCCTTATATGCGAGCGTGATGCCCCGGTCGGTCAGGTTGTTTTCCACGGATGGATCAAGCAAGTCGTTGCCCTCAGCGTCCGATACGTACACGGCGAATGTCACAGGGACATAATCCTTTTCCCCTTCTTCGCATGATGTCAGTGCAAGCGAGGCAATGACAACAGCCAATGATAGCAATAGTCTTCGCATGATGTTTGATTGTTTAGCGTTTCTCTGTCTGTTTCTGTTGTATTCGCAAATACAACAATAAAACGTCAGAGACCGCTAAACCTTGCACGCGGATGCGGACTTTTTTCGCAGACGACCTAAATCATCTGTTCAGCTTCCACTCGCTTCCGTTCTTGCCATCCTTGATTTCGAAGCCAATGGCAGAAAGCTCGTTGCGTATCTTGTCGCTCTTCGCCCAGTCCTTGTTGGCCTTTGCCTCCTGACGCTCTGCAAGAAGCATATCCACAGCCTTGCCGAAAGCCTCCTCGCGAGCGGCATTGTCGGCATGCTCTTCGGTAAGTCCCAAGATGTCGAAGCATAGCAGGTGGAATGTGTCGCGCAGCTCTTTCAGGTCTTCTGCCGTGATTGTGTCCTTGCCGTTGGCAATGTTGTTGACCGACTTTGCCGCTTCAAACAGATTGGCAATGACAATCGGCGTGTTGAGGTCATCGTTCATTGCTTCGAGGCAACGCTCGCGGAGGTCGTGCAGATCGACAGATGATTTCTCCGCCGGCTGTATCTTGTCAAGTGCAGCCACGGCATCCATCAGTCTCTCAAGTCCCTTCTCTGCTGCCTGCAAGGCATCGTTGCTGAAGTCCACGGTGCTGCGGTAGTGTGCCTGCAGGATGAAGAAGCGTATGGTCATGGGCGAATAGGCTTGCGTCAGGTTCTTGTTCGATCCGCTGAAGAACTCAAACAGTGTTATGAAGTTGCCGAGGCTCTTCCCCATCTTCTGCCCGTTGATGGTAATCATGTTGTTGTGCATCCAGTAGTGCACCATCTCGTCGCCTTGCGAAGCCACGGCTTGTGCAATCTCGCACTCATGGTGCGGGAATACCAAGTCCATGCCGCCGCCGTGAATGTCGAAGTGGTTGCCAAGATACTTCCTGCCCATTGCCGTGCACTCGCAGTGCCAACCGGGGAAGCCCTCGCTCCATGGTGAAGGCCAGCGCATGATGTGTTCCGGTTGTGCTTTCTTCCAGAGGGCGAAGTCCACGGGATTGTGCTTCTCGTCCTGTCCGTCCAATTCGCGCGATGTGTTTATCACGTCGTTCAGGTTGCGTCCCGACAGTTTGCCGTAGTGATGTTTCTCGTTGTATTTCGGCACGTCGAAGTAGACGGAGCCGTTGCTGACATAGGCATAGCCGTTGTCGAGTATGCTTTTCACAAGCTCTTCCTGCTCGATGATGTGTCCCGATGCCTGCGGCTCGATGCCGGGTGGTAGCACATTGAGAGCCTCCATGGCACGATGGAAACGGTTGGAGTAGTATTGTGCCACTTCCATCGGTTCCAACTGTTCGAGGCGTGCCTTCTTGGCAATCTTGTCCTCACCGGCATCTGCATCGTGCTCAAGATGACCTACGTCGGTGATGTTTCTGACATATCGCACCTTGTAGCCCAAGAACTTGAGGTAACGGAACAGTATGTCGAAGGTGATTGCCGGACGTGCATGACCCAGATGCGGATCGCCATAGACCGTCGGTCCGCAGACATACATGCCCACAAATGGTTCGTGCAGCGGCACGAACTGTTCTTTTCTCCTGCTTTCTGTATTGTATATCACTAATTTGTGTTCCATATTCGTGTGGTTTTAGAGGTCTTGACCATTGAGTTTGTTCAGCTCAAGCATTTCGTTCATGTACTTGCGGTCATTGCTGAGGCGCGGAATCTTGTGCTGTCCGCCGAGCTTGTTCTTGCTGTCGAGCCAGTCGTGGAACAGGTTCTTGCGTGCAACGACAATCTCCGGCATCTGCAGTGCCAGGTCGTTCTGTCGCTTTGCCTCGTAGTCGGAGTTTATCTCCTTCAGCGTGGCATCGAGCGTATGTGTGAACTTCCCTATGTCGTCCGGCTCTTTTGCGAACTCGATGAGCCACTGGTGCCGGCATTTGGCACGTGCGTCCATGAAGACGGGAGCTGCTGTGTAGTCTGTAATCTGTGCGCCGGTGGCGGCGCAAGCCTTGTCAAGTCCTTTCTCGGCATTGTCGACAATCAGCTCTTCGCCAAAGGCATTGATGAAGTGTTTTGTGCGTCCGGTGATGACAAACTTGTAGGGATGTTTCGACGTGAAGCGCACGGTGTCGCCGATCATGTAACGCCACAGTCCTGCCGATGTGGTTATGACGATGGCATAGTTCCTGTCCGTCTCCACTTCCTCCAGGCAGAGCACCTTCGGATTGTCCTTGCCGACATCCTCAAGCGGGATGAACTCATAGAAGATGCCGTAGTCTATCATCAGCAACATGGACTCGTCGTCCGGCGTACTCTGTGTGCCGAAGTAGCCTTCCGAGGCGTTGTATGTCTCCACATAGTGCATGTTCGGCAGACGTATTATCTGCTTGTACTGGTCGCGATAGGGAGTAAAGGCCACGCCGCCGTGGAAGAACACCTCCAGATTGGGCCAGACGCTGTCGAGAGTGTCCTTGCCTGTCTTCTCCATGATGCGCTTGATGAGCACCAGCATCCATGACGGCACGCCCGAGAGGCTTGTCACGTTCTTGCCGATGGTATAGTCTGCAATCTTCTCGACCTTTGGCTCGAAGTGCTCCATCAGTGCTATCTCCTTGCTCGGCACGCGCAGGAAGGCTGCAAACGGATTGAGGTTCTCGATGAGTATTGCCGACAAGTCACCCACGAGGCTGTCCTTTGTGTTCAGGTTGGGACTGTGGCTGCCGCCGAGAATCAGTCCTTTGCCGCTGAAGAAGCGGCTTTGCGGGTTCATGTGCAGATAGAGTGCCACGGCATCGATGCCGCCCTGATAGTGCGTGTCGCGTATGGACTCGCGGCTCACGGGTATGAACTTGCTCTTGTCGTTGGTGGTTCCGCTCGACTTGGCAAACCACACCGTCTTGCTCGGCCATATCAGGTTCTGCTCGCCGTGGCGGATGCGGTCTATGTATCCCTTGACTTCTTCGTAGGTCTGCACAGGCAGGCGGCGGCGGAACTCGTCATAGGTCTTTATTGTGGCAAAGTCATATTTCCGTCCCCACTCGGTTCCGGCTGCCTTCTTCAGCAGCCGTCTGAGCACGCTCTCCTGAATCTCGGCAGAGTGGTCTGCATACTTCTCAATCTTGTGATAGCGTGGCGTGAAATATGTTTTATCGAGTAATGAAGTAAGATTCATACGATAGGATTTTCTCTTTTTTAGCACTACAAAGATAGTGCAACTTGGCCACGCGGCAAAACAGCCTCATCTTTTTTGGCTTTCGTGCTGCTGCGTGTCGGCTTTTCCCTATCTTTACAACTCGGAAGCCGCGCTTCTTGTTGTGCGCCGCTTCGTTAATACACACACGCTAAAACTGTTGGCTCATGAGAATAGGCGTATTGATATCCGGCGGGGACTGCCCGGGCATAAACGCAGCCATTTGGAGCATCTGCAAGTCTGCCGCTGCACGCGGCATGGAGGTAATGGGCATCCAGAGCGGTTTCCTGGGACTGCTGACCAAGGAGGCCGAAATCATCAGGGATCGGGAACTGTCGGGACTGCTCAGCCTCGGTGGAGCCATCTTGGGAACATCGCGCGAAAAGCCTTTCAAGAAAGGAGGCATCATGCCCGACACCGACAAGCCCGCACTGATGCTCCAAAACATTCAGGAGCTGCAGCTCGATGCCATTGTCTGTATCGGCGGCAACGGGACGCTTGAGACCGCAGCCAAGATGGTCGATTTGGGCATAGACGTGGTGTGTTTCCCGAAGACCATTGACAATGACATCCCTGCCACAGACCTCAGCTTCGGCTTCGACTCGGCAGTCACCATTGCCACCGATGCCATCGACCGCCTGAACTGCACTGCCAGTTCTCACAAGCGTGTGATGGTGATTGAGGTCATGGGAGCACAGACAGGATGGATAGCACTACATTCCGGCATGGCGGGAGCGGCAGACGTAATCCTGCTTCCGGAGCATCCTTACGACATCAGTGTCGTTGGCGATGCTCTGCTTGACCGTTTCCGTAGGGGCAGACCGTCGTCTGTCGTCGTTGTTGCAGAAGGCATTGCCGTCAGCAACAACCGCAAGCGTGCCGGAGAGTTCATCGCCGAAGAGATAGAGTATGAGACGGGCATCGAGACACGTCAGACAGTGCTCGGATATATACAGCGTGGCGGTACACCCACTCCACTTGACCGCAATCTTGCGACGCGCCTTGGATGTCATGCCGTCGAGCTTATTGCTTCGCGCCGTTTCGGACGTATGGTCGCTTTGCAGGGCGGTAAGATTTGCTCCGTCCCTATCAAGGACATAGCCGGAAAGGTGAAGCGCGTCCCCACCACCGATGACCTGCTACTGCAAGGACGGCAGATTGGCACCTGCTTCGGCTGACGAAGCCCGCAGGTGTCAGGCGTGATTGCCGGATTGCCGATTTAAGTCATTTCAACACCCCGACACCCATAATGGCTGTCTATGAATGCCCGTCGTTGGGTTCTATGGATGCCCATTCTTAGGTCGAGTAAATGCCCATTCATAGGTGCTATGAATGCCCATCCTTAGACCCTTAGAATG
>CAVDAU010000086.1:0-9422 GCA_963607015.1 Streptococcaceae bacterium | reverse complement strand
CGGGGAATTAGTCAACGGAAGTATGGAAAAGTCAACGGTTAGTCAACGAAAACAGGGGTTTAGTCAACGGTTGGTCAACAGTTGGTCAACAGTTAGTAAACGCTTTTAAACGGACTTGCAGATGTGAAAAACAAGTGAACGGAAAGCAAGCGGAGCGGGTCGGCTTCACGGCTCGATGTTAGCGGCGGCACGCCGCTTCTCTGCCACATTCTGTTCCAGCCGCTGGTGCTCCTCAAGCAGGCGCATGTTCTCCTTGGCCTTGTCGAGAAAATCCTTGATGAGCGGATTCTCCGTGAACTCCACGGGAGCCGAGCGCATGATGTCGTTCACCTGGTCGGTCATCATCGGATAGGGCATCGACGAGCACAGCATTATGAAGACGCTCGGGCCGAGCACGTTCTTGTAGTTGTTCTTTATGAATGTCTCGGCATAGCGGTTCATCTCGTCCTGTAGCGTCCGGCTCTCCTCTGCCAGCTTGCGGCGCACGGTGTCGATGTTCTCACCGTCGAGCACCATCTGCGCCTCCTTGCGGTCGAGGCCGTTCAGCTGTCGGGCAATGTCGTTGCGCTTGCTGATGAACCTGTAAAGTTCGTCGTTGAGCGGCGTGCCCGAAGCCCGCAGGTCGGAGTTGGTTATCGAGACGTTGATTTTGCCGTTCTCGAGCACAATGGGCATTATGTTCTCATCTCCAAGGTTCAGCGTCACCACGGCAACGGTGTCCACATTGCCGTCGAGCGTGAAGAATCCGTGCTCCACCCACGTGGAGTCTATAGCCGTCCAGCTGCTGCCACGCAGCGACTTCAGATACAGCATCCGCCCGTCAAGACTGTTGACCTCAGTCTTGCCCGCAATCTGATACGTGCTGCTGCATGCGGCACACGCCGTCACTACAAGCACCATGGACAATATCTCACAAACTCTTTTCAGCATCTGTCTTTTTCAAAATCCTCAGCGAGCAAAGATATTAAGATTGTCTTTCACCGGTCAACACGTGAAATGTATTTTTGAAAGCTTTTACTATTTTTGCACAAAAATAAGCGCAAGCGCCGGCTTGGCTCTACACGATTACCATTAATCCAAACAATGAATATGAAAGCAAGAACACTACTACTGTTGTTGGCAACGGTCATGCTCGTCCCGACAGCAAGAGCCGATGAAGGCATGTGGCTGCTGCAACTCATGCAACAGCAGCACGCCATTGACATGATGAAGAAACAGGGACTGAAATTGGATGCCAAGGACATCTACAGCCCCAACGGTGTGTCGATAAAGGATGCCGTCGGCATCTTCGGCGGCGGGTGCACCGGCGAGATAATATCTCCCAACGGCCTCGTCCTGACCAACCACCACTGCGGCTATGCGGCCATACAGCGTCACAGCTCCGTGGAGCACGACTATCTCACCGACGGCTTCTGGGCAGGCAGCCTCAGCGAGGAGCTGCCCAACGAACGTCTGTCGTTCCGCTTCGTCGACCGCATCATCGACATCACCGACCTCATCGACAGCAAGGTGAAGTCCGGCGAGATCGGCGAGACGGAATCCATGACGCGCCGTTACCTCCAGACCGTTGCCGATGCCGAGCTCGCGAAGAGCGACTTGGCAGGCAAGCCGGGCATCGTGGCACAAGCCCTGCCCTACTATGCCGGCAACAAGTTCTACCTTGTATATTATAAGGTGTACAGCGACGTGCGCATGGTCGCAGCACCGCCGCAGTCGATAGGCAAGTTCGGCGGCGAGACCGACAACTGGATGTGGCCGCGCCACACGTGCGACTTCTCCGTGTTCCGCATCTATGCCGACAAGGACGGCAACCCTGCTGAATATTCGGAAGACAACGTTCCGCTGAGCACTCCGAAGTACCTGCCCATATCCATCAAGGGGCTGGAGGAGGATGACTACGCCATGATTCTCGGCTTCCCGGGCAGCACGAGCCGCTACCTCACGCAGTCGGAAGTGGAAGAGCGCATGCAGGCCACCAACCGGGCACGCATAGACATACGCACCGTCCGCCTCAACGTCCTGCGCGAGGTCATGGCCTCGAGCGACAAGATTCGCATACAGTATGCCAACAAATATGCAGGCAGCAGCAACTACTGGAAGAACTCCATCGGCATGAACAAAGCCATCATCGACAACAAGGTGCTCGAGTCGAAAGCCGAACAGGAGAGCAAGTTCAAGGCTTTTGCGGCAGGCAAGCCCGAGTATCAGGGCGTTGTCGAGGGCATAAACGATGTCATAGGCAAGCGCATGCCGTACTACCGCCAGCTGTACTACATCGACGAGGCTTTCTCCGCCATTGAGTTCGGCGCACCCACGCAGCTGCTCGACCAACTGAAGGCTGCCATCGCCAAGAAGGAAAGCGACAAGATGGAGGACCTCAAGAGCCAGATGCGTCAGGCCTACGACCAGATCCACAACAAGGACTACGACCACGAGGTCGACCGCCGCGTCGCCAAGGCCGTGCTGCCGGAGCTGGCGAAGCACCTTGCCGCCAACGAGCTGCCCCCGTTCTACAACAGCATCGCCAATGACTTCAAGGGCGACACCGATGCCTATGTTGACAACCTGTATGACAACTCAATCTTTGCCAACAAGGACAACCTCGAGAAGTTCCTCGGCAACCCGACGGTCGAAGCCATCGATGCCGACCCTGCGTACATCGGAACCAAAGCTGTCGAGGCGAAGTTGGAAGAGGTGGCACTGTCGTATTCCGAGAACAGCAAGGGACTTGACCTGCTCCACAAGAAGTATATCCGTGGACTGGAGGAGATGAAGCTCCCCGTCCCCTCCTACCCCGACGCGAACTTCACCATCCGTCTGACCTACGGCAACGTGAAGTCCTACGACCCGAAGGACGGCGTTCACTACAAGTACTACACCACCTCCGACGGTGTGCTCGAGAAGGAAGACCCCACGAACCCCGAGTTCGTCGTTCCCGCCAAGCTGAAGGAGCTGCTGCTCAAGCGCGACTTCGGACGCTACGCCATGGCCGACGGCTCCCTGCCGGCATGCTTCCTCACGACCAACGACATCACCGGCGGCAACTCGGGCAGTCCGGTGATGAACGCCGACGGACAGCTCATCGGCATTGCCTTCGACGGCAACTGGGAGTCACTGAGCGGCGACATCAACTTCGACGACAAGCTGCAGCGTTGCATTGCCGTAGACATCCGCTACGTGCTCTTCGTCATCGACAAGTTGGGCAACTGCCAACGTCTGCTCGACGAGATGAACATCGTGGAGAAGTAAGAAAGAAAAAACATCCCGTCAGCAATGAACAGCATAAAAGAGATATTCCGCATCGGCGTGGGGCCGTCGAGCAGTCACACAATGGGGCCCAAGCGTGCGTCCGAGATGTTCCGCGAGCGTGCGGGCAAGGACGTGTTCCGCTTCAAGGTCACGCTCTACGGCAGCCTCGCCGCCACGGGTCGCGGCCACATGACCGATACGGCCATACGCAGTGAGCTGGAGCCTGTGGCTCCCGTGCAGATTGTGTGGGAGCCGAAGACGTTCCTGCCGTTCCATCCCAACGGCATGATGTTCCAGGCCATCGACCGCAACGAAAAGGTCACGGACACATGGACGGTCTACAGCGTCGGCGGCGGAGCACTTGCCACGGAGGAAGGTCCCGTAGGCAGCTGCGGCAGTGACAACATATATCCCATGACCATGATGACCGACATCAAGGAGTGGTGCGACCGCACGGGACGCAGCTACTGGGAATATGTCGCCAACTACGAGGACACCGACATCTGGGACTATCTCGGTGAGGTGTGGAAGGTCATGCAGGACGCCATACGCCGAGGCATCGAGACCGAGGGCGTACTGCCGGGTCCGTTGGGTCTCCGGCGCAAGGCCATAAGCTACTACATACGCGCCAAGGGCTATCAGGGTTCACTGCGATCGCGCGGCATGGTGTTTGCCTACGCGCTTGCCGTCAGTGAGGAGAATGCCGCCGGCGGCAAGATTGTCACAGCCCCCACCTGCGGCAGCTGCGGCGTGCTTCCGTCGGTGCTCTACTCCCTGCACCAGACACACGAGTTCAGCGAACAGCGCATACTGAAGGCTCTGGCAACAGCCGGACTCATAGGTAACATCGTGAAGGAGAACGCCTCCATATCAGGTGCCGACGTGGGCTGTCAGGGCGAGGTCGGCGTGGCCTGTGCCATGGCTTCGGCTGCCGCCAGTCAGCTGTTTGCCGGCAGTCCGTCGCAGATAGAGTATGCCGCCGAGATGGGATTAGAGCATCACCTCGGCATGACGTGCGACCCCGTGTGCGGACTTGTGCAGATCCCCTGCATAGAGCGCAATGCCTACGCGGCGGCGCGTGCCCTCGATGCCAATGTCTACGCCTCGTTCACCGACGGCCTGCACCGCGTGTCGTTCGACCGCGTGGTCAACGTCATGAACACCACCGGCCACGACCTGCCGTCGCTCTACAAGGAGACGAGCGAGGGCGGACTTGCCAAGAGCTACGAGTTCAACAACGACAGCAAGATCTACGGCGACAACATCTAAAGCACGCCCTTCGACGACGGAAGGCCGTAGTGATAGACATCGCGTCTCACAGCCATCTTCAGCGCACGTGCCAGTGCCTTGAAGATGGCTTCTATTTTGTGGTGTTCGTTCTGTCCCTCGGCCTTGATGTTCAGGTTCATCAGTGCGGCATCGCTGAGGGACTTGAAGAAGTGGAAGAACATCTCCGTGGGCATCTCGCCAATCTTCTCGCGGCGGAATTCGGCATCCCAGACCAGCCAGGGTCTGCCTCCGAAGTCGAGGCACACTTGGCACAGGCAGTCGTCCATGGGCAGCGAATAGCCGTAGCGTTCCATTCCGCGCTTGTCGCCTATGGCACGCCGCAGGCATTCGCCAAGGGCGAGTGCCGTGTCCTCGATGGTGTGGTGTTCGTCGACGTGCAGGTCGCCCTTCACCCTCACCGTCAGATCCATGCCTCCGTGCCGGCCAATCTGCTCGAGCATGTGGTCGAAGAAGCCCAATCCGGTGTCGATGCAGCACGTCCCGTTGCCGTCGATGTCCAGCTCCACGAGCACGTCGGTCTCCTTCGTCACCCTGTGGACTGCGGCCTTGCGCTCACCGGCAAACAGGAACTCAGCCACCTTGTCCCAGTCTGTCGTCGCCAGAGCGCAGTAGTCTGCCAGGCCGTCGACCGTCGTCTCGCCGCCCTCTGCCACCGTGCGCAGACAGCTCTTGTCCGGCTGCAACAGGATGGCCTTGCAGCCGAGGTTGCGTGCCAGCTCCACGTCGGTACAGCGGTCGCCGATGACGTAGCTCCCCGCCATGTCATAGTCCGGATTGCCGATATAGTCCGTCAGCATGGCGGTGCCCGGCTTGCGCGTCGGCGCATTGTCTTCGGGCATCGTGTGGTCGATGTGAACGTCGTCGAAGGTCACGCCCTCGCTTGCCAGTGTCCTCATCACGAGGTTGTGGATGGGCCAGAACACCTCTGCCGGATGTATCGGCGTGCCCAGTCCGTCCTGGTTGCTCACCATCACGAACCTGAAGTCGGTCTTGCGCCGCAGGAAGCTGAGGTTGCGTATCACCTTCGGGCAGAACTCCAGCTCGTCGATGCTGTTTATCTGATAGGTCACGGGCGGCTCCACCACTATTGTCCCGTCCCTGTCTATGAACAGGATTTTCTCTTTGTCGCGTTTCTTCATTGTCTCCATTTTTTGAGTGCATCGGTCAGGGCATCGTTCTCCTGCGGCGTGCCCACGGTTATGCGCAGGCAGTTGCCGCACAGGGTCACGCGGTTGCGGTTCCTGACGATTATTCCGTTGTCCACAAGATATGCGTATATGGCGTCGGCATCTGTCACACGCGCCAGGAAGAAGTTGGCATCCGTGGGATAGACCGTCTCCACACACGGCAACCGGCGGAACGCGTCCGTCACCCGACGGCGTTCGGCCTTCAGCTGCTCCACCCATCCGTCCTTGCGCGCGGCGTTCCTCAGCTGCTCCAACGCATTCTGCTGCGTCAGCAAGTTGACGTTGTAGGGATACTTCACCTTGTCATACAGCGCAATCACCTCGGGCGAGGCGAACGCCATGCCAAGGCGTAAGGCTGCACATCCCCATGCCTTCGACAGCGTTTGCAGCACAATCAGGTTCGGGTACTTGCCGAGCAGGCGCAGGAACGACGGGCTACAGGAGAAGTCGCCGTAGGCCTCGTCCACCACGACCATGCCGCCGAAGCCCTGCAACAGACGTTCTATCTCCGTATGGCTCAGGTCGTTGCCCGTGGGGTTGTTGGGCGTGCAGACGAACATCAGCCGCGTGTTGCCGTCGGCAGCGTCGAGCATGCGCCCTGCGTCGAGCGAGAAGCCGTCGCCAAGCGGCACCGTGCGATACTCCACGTTGTTCATCTCCGCACACACGCCATACATGCCGTAGGTGGGGTCCATGGCCACCACATTGTCGCGCCCCGGCTCGCAGAAGATTCTGAAGGCAAGGTCGATGGCCTCGTCACTGCCGTTGCCGCAGAAGACGCTCGCCGACGGCACGCCCTTGATGCGGCTTATTTCCTCCCGCAGTTCTGTCTGCAAGGGGTCGGGATAGCGGTTCAGCGGACTGTTGTAGGGGTTCTCGTTGGCATCGAGGAACACGCTCGCCTCCCTGCCGCTGTACTCGCTGCGTGCGCTGGAGTATGGAGCCATGCGCCTTATGTTCGGCCTCACGATGCTGTCGAGACAGAAGCCGCCGTCCTCTCCGTCGCCGGTGGCGGCCATGCTGTCGAGGCGCACCGCCACGGCATTCCTGTGGCCGTGCAGATGCTCGCCTTCCGCCATCAGCTCAATGGCGGGGCCTATGTTCCGGAGTCCCTGCGCCGTCAGTTCCTGAAACGTTATCTTGCGGCAGAAGCTGTCGAGGTTCACGCCGCTGTATGCGCGTGCATAGCCGTTTGTCGGCAGCGTGTGGTTGGTGCCCGAGGCATAGTCGCCGGCACTCTCGCAGGCGTATGCCCCGAGGAAGACCGAACCGGCATTGACCACACGGTCTGCCAGCCGGCGGTAGTCCTTGGCCTGTATTATCAGGTGCTCCGGCGCATAGGCGTTGGTCAGATCCATTGCCGTGTCCATGCTGTCGGTCAGTATCAGCTTGCTGTTTGCCAACGACTGCGCCGCAATGTCACGCCTCGGCAACACTGCCAGTTGCCGTTCGACCTCCTCCTTGACCTCGTGCAGCAGCCTCCGTGAGGTGGTGACGAGCACCGCCTGCGAGTCCGTGCCGTGCTCTGCCTGACTGATAAGGTCGGCGGCGACGAACGCCGCGTCTGCCGTCTCGTCGGCGATTACCTCCACCTCCGACGGGCCTGCGGGCATGTCTATCGCCACGTCCTTGAGGCTGACAAGCTGCTTGGCTGCCATCACATATTGATTGCCCGGGCCGAAGATTTTGTCGACGCGCGGCACCGTCGGCGTGCCGTAGGTCATGGCTGCAATGGCCTGAACGCCGCCAATCTTGAATACCCTGCCCACGCCTGCCGTCTTGGCGGCAAAGAGGACGGCGGGGTTGACGCTTCCGTCGGCCGAGGGCGGCGTGCAGAGCACAATCTCGCGACATCCCGCAATCCGTGCGGGAACGGCGAGCATCAGCACCGTGCTGAACAGCGGTGCAGTGCCTCCGGGGACATACAGCCCCACCCGCTCTATCGGCACCGACCGCTGGCTGCAGCGGACACCGCGCCGTGTCTCCACCTCAATGCCACGGAAACGCTGTGCGCTGTGGAAACGCGCGATGTTCTCCTTGGCCATGACGATGGCATCCTTCAGACCGTCGGGCACGGCACGCTCTGCCGCGTCCATCTCCTCCGCACTGACGCAGAGCGTCTCCAACTCCACGTGGTCGAACCTTTTCTCCAACTCCAGCACAGCCTCGTCGCCGCCGCTGCGCACGCTGTCGATGATGTCCTGCACCGCACCGAACAGCCGCCGCGTGTCCATCAGCGGACGCTTCAGTATCTCGTCCCACTCGCTTCTCTCGGGATATTCGTATATCTTCATCTGTCTGTCCTCCATGCTCCGTGTGTCACACAATCATCTTCTCTATGGGTATGACAAGTATGCCCTGCGCCCCCAGGGCCTTCAACTTGCCAATGATTTCCCAAAAGCGGTCCTCGTCGAGCACGGTGTGCACGGAACACCACCCCGGCGTTGCCAGCGGCATCACCGTGGGGCTTTTCATGCCCGGCAGTACGGCCAGTATGTCGTCGAGCCGCTCCTTGGGAGCGTTCATCAGTACATACTTCTTGTCCTCGGCTGTGCGGACGGCGGCGATGCGGAACAGGAGCTCGTCGAGCACGCTGCGTTTCTCCGCACTCATGCTCCTGCAACCGATGAGCAGTGCCTCGGACTGCATGACCGTCTCGACCTCCTTCAGGTGGTTGCTCACCAGCGTGGAGCCGGAGCTGACGATGTCGAAGATGGCATCTGCCAGCCCTATCCCGGGGGAAATCTCCACGGAGCCGTTGATGACGTGTATGTCCGCACGCACGCCGTGCTCGTCGAGATAGCGGCGCAGGATGGCGGGGTATGACGTGGCTATCTTCTTGCCGTCAAACCAATGCACGCCGTCATAGTCTGCCGACTTGGGCACAGCCAGCGACAGCCGGCAACGGCTGAAGCCGAGCCGCCGGATAATCTCTGCGTCTTCCTGACGCTCAAGAAACTCGTTCTCGCCGACCACGCCGATATCTGCCACGCCGCTTGCAACGGTCTGCGGTATGTCGTCATCGCGCAGGAAGAGCACCTCCAGCGGGAAGTTGGCGGCCTGTACCAGCAGGGTCCGCTTGCTTGGGTTCAGCTTGATGTCTGCCTCACTGAGCAGCGACATCGTCTCGTCATACAGTCTGCCTTTCGACTGAACAGCTATTCGCAACATAATCTTTCTCTCCGTATTTTTTTGGTTCCTCATATAAAAACAAAAGAGACCTGCCGTCCGGGATGTCGGCAAGCCTCTTCTTGTTGTGTGCACGTCTTCGTTATGTCTCGCATCGCTGTGTCAGCATACACACACGCCACCTGCCTGCCGGATATCCTCGTCAGGATGATGATGGTGGTGGTGATGTCGCAACACAATCTTGCTCATTTCGTTCTCTGTCTTTTCAGCGCAACGCTCTCTCACGGTTGCGCCCGCAAAGTTACGCACCCGTTCTGACAAATCAAAACATCAGCACCTGTGTTTTCTGCAAAATGCTGACGAAAACCGGCATTTTCGTGACAGTACGCACACTATTCTATGGACGTTCAACCATAGATCCTGTGGACGTACAGCCACAAATCTGTGGACGTACAGCCATAGACCTGTGGACGTACAGCCATAGATCCTATGGACGTACAGCCACAGATCCTATGGACGTACAGCCACAGACGAGACCGATTAAATGCCTCATTTTCAGCCGCACAC
>CAVDAU010000085.1:0-9473 GCA_963607015.1 Streptococcaceae bacterium | reverse complement strand
CTGACCCACAGCACCCTATGGACGTACAGCCACAGCATCTATGGACGTACAGCCATAGGATCTATGGACGTACAGTCATAGAACTGTGGATGTACAGCCACAAAGTTGTGGATGTACGTCCATGGAAATGCTGATTTTCATTCGATGCAATCATACGTATCATCGGAGCAAATCATACGTATCATTCGATGCAGATCAAAACAATGGGGGATGCACCACAGTCTCATGGCGCATCCCCCGCTTGCTTCTCAGGCAATCAGCCTTGTCTTATTTCAAGCCACGGTTCTCGAGAACACCGTCGACATTGGGATCGTGTCCGCGGAAGTTGCGGTACATGACCATGCCTTCGTCAATGCCGCCGGGGGCAAAGATGGTGTTGCGGAAGCGTGTCGCAACATCTTGGTCGAAGATGTCGCCGGCCTCCTTGTAGGTCTGGAACACGTCGCAGTCGTAGACCTCGGACCACATGTAGCTGTAGTATCCGGCCACGTAGCCGCCTGCCATGATGTGCGAGAAGTTCGTCACGCGGTAGCGCGGCAGAATCTGACGCGGGATGCCGCGCTCTGCCAGCTTCTGCTCTTCATACTGCATGCAGTTGAAGCCTTCGGGTATCTCCTTCAGAGTGTGCAGATCCATGTCCACCAGCATTGCTGCGACAAGCTCCGTGGTGCTGAAGCCCATGCCGTACTTGCCGCTGTCCTGTACCTTCTTGACGAGATCCAAAGGTATCGTCTCTCCCGTTTGGTAGTGCTTCGCATAGACGTTCAGCACCTCCGGCTCGAATGCCCAGTGCTCGTTGAGCTGCGACGGAATCTCCACGAAGTCCTGCTCCACGCGGCTTGTGCCGCGGTAGGTTGTGTTTATCATGAAGTTGTGCAGTGCGTGTCCGAACTCATGGAACATCGTGTTCACGTCGTCGATGCGCTCCAGTGCGGGAGTGTCGCCTGTCGGAGACGCGAGGCTGGCAACGTTGACAACCTGCGGGATGACACGCTGTCCGTTCTCATGGTATGTGCTGCGGAATGAAGAGCACCATGCTCCCGCTCCCTTGCCGGTGCGCGGATAGTAGTCGCCGTAGAAGATGGCCAGCAGCGAACCGTCCTTGTCATAGACCTCGTAGGTCTTCACTGTGGGGTCATACTTCGGCAGGTCTGTGCGCTCCTTGAATGTCAGGCCATAGAGCTTGTTGGCAACGTAGAAGATGCCCTGCATCACATGGCTCTCCTCGAGATACGGACGAAGCTCGTTCTCGTCGAGGGCGAACTTGGCCTGCTTGGCCTTGTCGAGATAGTACATGTAGTCCCAGCCTTCAGGCTCGAAGTCATGGCCTTCCTTCTTTATCTCCGCACGGATGTCGGCAATCTCCTCCTGTGCTTTCTTCACGGCAGGCTCCCACACTTGGTTCAGCAGGTTGTAGACGTTGTCGGCGTTCTTTGCCATGCGGCTTTCGAGGGCATACGACGCATAGTCGTCATAGCCGAACAGCTTGGCTTTCTCGAGGCGCAGCTTCACGAGACGGTCTGCAATCGCGTTGTTGTCCCACTCATTGCCGTGGTTGCCACGGTTGTAGTAAGTCTCGTAGATTTGCTTGCGCAGTTCGCGGTTGTTGCAGTACTGCAGCACGGGGTTGCAGCTCGCACGCTGCATGTTGAAGAAATACTTGCCTTCCTGTCCGTTGGCTTTTGCCATCTCTGCGGCGGCATCGATGTTGCGCTGTGGCAGTCCGTCAAGGTCTGCCACGTTGTCGACAATCACGAAGTCGTTGTTGGTGTCGTGCATCAGGTTCTGGCTGAAGCGGAGCTGCAGGTCCGAAATCTCGGCGTTGATCTTCGACAGCGTTGCCTTGTCTTCCTCGCTGAGGTTCGCGCCGTTGCGCACGAAACGCTTGTAGTAGTTGTCGAGCAGCTTGGCCTGCTCCTTGTTCAGGTTCATGGAAGCCTGGTTGTCGTAGACCTGCTTGATGCGTTGGAACAGCTTCTCGTTCAGGGCTATGCTGTCGCTGAATGCGGAAAGGATGGGCTGCATCTCCTTCTGCAAGGCGCGGGTCTCGTCTGTGGAGTTGCTGCCGCTGATGGCTCCGAAAGCACGTTGAGCCTTCGACAGCAGCTGACCGCTGTTCTCATACGCAAGGATGGTGTTCTCGAACGTCGGGGCATCCGGATTGTTGACGATGGCGTCAATCTCCTGTCGCTCCTCGTCTATGCCCTTGAGCATGGCCTCGCGGTAGTTGTCGATGGTGATGCTCTCGAAGGGAGGAATCTGATACGGAGTAGTGTACTCTGACAGCAGCGGATTGGTCGAGGCAGGCTGTTGGCTGCATCCGCCGCAGATGGCGGCAAAGGCCATGGCTGCAAACATTTGTCTTTTCATTTTGCTTTTGATTTTGGTTTTCAACTAACTAAATGCAAAGGTATCTAATCTGCGTTTCCGCACAAACGCAAAGACGCTCTTTTTGTCAATGGCCGTGGGCGTTTGGCGCAAAAGAGGAGGCTCTTCCTGTGTGTTTGTGGAGAAAAGTGTAAATTTGCGTCCCGACACACAAAGACGCGAATATGATCAAAGGTAAGAAATTCATTGCTCCCGGAGCATGGTTCTCGATGTACTATCCTGCCGATTGGACCGAGGCCGACGGCGGCGAGGACTCGTTCCTGTTCTACAATCCCGACCGCTGGACCGGCAACTTCCGCATCTCCGCATTCCGTGGCGGGCGCGATGACTATGGCGAGCACACGGTGATGGAAGAGCTGCGGCGCAATGCCGGTGTCCGTCCGGTGAAGATCGGCGCGATGACGTGCGCCTATGCGGTGGAGACGTTCCTCGAAGACGGACAGGAGTATGACAACCATCAGTGGACAGCCGGTATGGGCGATGTGGAATTTGAAATCTCGTTCGCCGTGGAGCACGGCGCATCGACCCGGCCTGCACTCGACATCATCGGAACTTTGGAGCTGCGTCAGCCTGACGTGAAGTATGCGCCGGAGGTCATCCCCGTGCGCCTGATGGAGATCTACCGCATAGACGATGCCTATGACAACGTGCAGAGTCTCATAAAGCAGCAACTGAAGAAGGACGTGCGCGGCGATGAGAGCGATGTTCCCAACATACAGGCCCTCATCGACAGCGGCACGCTGAACCCCCGCAAGCGTGACGCGTGGATAGACATGGGCATTGCCCTCTGCGTGATTGCGACCAATGTGGCTGAGGGATATGAGTGGCGGACGCTGATTGACGGCAGCCGCGAAGACCCTGTGCTGCTGTGTGAGGCCGACGGCAGGGTGGTTGACCCGCTGAAGCTGCTGTGGAGCCATGTCAAGGCAGGAGAGAAGGCCGACGCAGAGGCGGCATACGACAGCATATTCGGATAACAGAAAGAGGAACGGACATGGCTACACTGAATCCTGTATTGCAGGTTGAGAACCTGAGCAAGGCGTTTGGCGTCCAGGTGCTCTTCAGCGGCATCTCGTTCGGGCTTGCCGAAGGTCAGAGGACAGGCATCATTGCCAAGAACGGCACCGGCAAGTCCACGCTGCTCAACATCCTGGCCGGCCGTGAGGGTAGTGACAGCGGCAAAATCACGTTCCGCAGCGGACTGCGCGTGGGCTATCTGCCGCAGACACCGCAGTATCCGGCAGACCTTAGCGTCATTGACGCGTGCTTCCACGACGGCAGCGAGACGGCATCGCTGGTGAAGCAGTATGAGCAGTGCCTGACGACAGAGGGCAACCCCGGGCTTGACGGGCTGTTGGAGCGTATGGACCGGCTTGATGCGTGGAACTACGAGCAGCGTGCGAAACAGATTCTGACGCAACTGAAGATTACCGACTTCGACCAAAAGGTCGGACAGCTTTCGGGCGGACAGGTGAAGCGCGTGGCACTGGCAAACATTCTCATCAACGAGCCGCAACTGCTGATGCTCGACGAGCCGACGAACCACTTGGATCTGGACATGGTGGAGTGGCTCGAGGACTATCTGAAACGTTCCAACCTGACCCTGCTGATGGTGACTCACGACCGCTACTTCCTGGACCGTGTGTGCTCCAACATCCTTGAGCTTGACGGACAGACGCTGTACCGTTATGACGGCAACTACGAATACTACATAGCCAAGCGGCAGGAACGCATTGATGCCAAGACTGCCGAGATAGCACGTGCCAAGAACCTGTACCGCACGGAGCTGGAGTGGATGCGCCGCATGCCGCAGGCACGCGGCCACAAGGCCAAGTATCGCGAGGATGCGTTCTACGAGCTGGAGCGCGTGGCGAAGCAGCGGCAGCAGGAGAGCCGTGTGCAGCTCGGCGTGAAGTCCACATACATAGGCAACAAGATATTCGAGGCGGAGCACGTGAGCAAGTCGTTCGGCGACATCAGGATATTGGACGACTTCTCCTACACCTTCGCGCGGTATGAGAAGATGGGCATAATCGGGAACAACGGCACGGGCAAGTCCACGTTCCTGAAGATTCTGCTGGGACAGCTACAGCCCGACAGCGGACGGATAGACGTGGGGCAGACCGTGCGCTTCGGCTATTACTCGCAGGAAGGCATGAAGTTTGACGAGCAGATGAAGGTGATAGATGCCGTGCGCGACATTGCTGAGGTGGTGGACATGGGCAACGGCACCAGCCTGACGGCATCGCAGTTCCTGCAGCATTTCCTGTTCTCGCCGGAGAAGCAGTACAACTTCATCTACAAGCTGAGCGGAGGCGAACGCCGACGGCTGTACCTGTGTACGGTGCTGATGCGCAGCCCCAATTTCCTCGTGCTGGACGAGCCGACAAACGACCTCGACATTGTGACGCTACAGGTGCTCGAAGACTACTTGAAGGATTTCGGAGGCTGCGTCATCGTGGTCAGCCACGACCGCTTCTTCATGGACAAGGTGGTGGACCATCTGTTGGTGTTCAACGGGCAGGGAGACATACGCGACTTCCCCGGCAACTACTCGCAGTACCGCGAGTGGAAAGAGGAGGAGAAGCGTCGTCGTGACGGTGACGGGCAGACCGTCGGCAAGAAAGAGGCTGCCGCAGTGCAGAAGACCGAGAAGGTGCGCCTGAACGACAAAAGGAGGCTGACGTTCAAGGAACGGCAGGAACTGGCGCAATTGGAGACGGACATAAGTCGGCTGGAGGAACAGAAGAAAGCGATAGAGGACGCACTATGCAGCGGCACGTTGAGTGTGGAGCAGCTGACGGAACAGTCGAAGCTGTTGCCGAAGGTCAACGAAGAACTTGATGCCAAGACCATGCGCTGGCTCGAACTGAGCGAGCTTGAAGGGTAGGGGCATGCGCACAGATACAAACAGAGTGATTTTTAACAAACCAAAGTTCAATACACGTTTTTTTTAGTATGATGAAGAAGATTTCGGGTGCATTATGCATCGGTCTCGCGCTGGCATCGTGCGGCGGAGGCAACAACTCTGACAAGGCAAATGGAAACGGCTATCTCATCGACGGCACCGTGGCCGGCGTTGACGAAGGCATGGTCTACATGAAGCGATATGACGACAGGTCATACACGCTGACCGATTCTGCCGAGGTGAAGGGCGGTAAGTTCCGGTTCATGGGAGTGGCGTTGCAGCCGCTGCTCTACGGATTGACCACAGACAAGGACAGCAACCGTCCGCAGACGTTCTTCCTCGACAATGAGCCAATGACGATGGTTCTGGACGAGGAGAAGGGAAGCCTCACGGTGGAAGGCAGTGAGATAAACGACCTCTACAGCGCGAATGCCGGCAAGGTGGGCACGGACTCGTTCGATATGGCAGCCTTTGCGGCACAGCACTCGGCCTCGGCCGTAGTGCCTTACTTCATTGTCCGCAGCTATGGCTCGCTGGAGCTTGAGCCGATGAAAGCACTGCGTGCCTCTATCGACAGCACGCTCAACGGGAACCTGTATGTCAAGCAGTTGGACAACCTCATAGCACGCAAGGAGGCCATACAGGTGGGACGCGAAGCCCCTGACTTCACGCTGCCGGACAAGGACGGCAACAACGTCAGCCTCTCGTCAATGCGTGGCAAGTATGTGCTGATAGACTTCTGGGCAAGCTGGTGTCCCGACTGCCGCAGGGAGAACCCGTACATCTCGGAGGCATACAACAAATACAAGGGCAAGGGTCTCAGCGTGCTCGGCGTGTCGCTCGACCGCAACCGCGATGCGTGGCTGGCTGGCATCGAGAAGGAGAACCTCCAAAGCTGGACGCACGTCAGTGACCTGAAGATGTGGAACTCCGATGTCGTTGCCCTGTATGCCATTCGCTGGATTCCGACAAGCATACTCGTAGACCCCGAGGGCAAGATTGTCTTCATCAGCCTTGACGAGACGCAGCTGGTGGAGAACCTGAAGAAAGTCTTTGACTGAACAGAGAGAGACAGACAACTACCGGTCTGACAGATACTCCTTGAGGCCGCTCAACCGATCCTGCATCACTGAGCGGCCTTCATCGTATGCCTGCTGCAACAGGGCTGTGTTGCGGGTTATGTGCTTGATGGGCAGTGCCGTGCGCGGACGGATGACGAAAGCGCGCCCTGCCGCCTCCTCACTGCGCACATAGTCAAGCTCGGCGTTATACATCAGGTGGCGGTCAGCGGCAGCTTCGACGAACCGTGGAAATCTGCGCAGCTGCATCCTTATGAGCGGCATCAGGCGGTTGGGCTTCTTCACATATCCTTCGGGCTGTGTCAGCACGACCACGTTCCTGTCATATCCTTTGTACTGAAAGAACTTCAGCGGAATGGAGTCTCCTATGCCGCCGTCGAGCATCTTGTGCCCTTCAACCTCCACTATGGTCGACACCAACGGCATTGATGCAGAGGCGCGTATCCATTCGCAGAAGTCATAGCTGTGGCGCATCAGCAGCTTGTAGACGGGCTTGCCCGTCAAGAGGTCGGTACACACCGCGTAGAACTCCATCGGGTTGGCATCGAAGGTAGCGGCATCGAAGATGTCATACTTCTCGGGCAGCGTGTGATAGTTGAATTCGCCGCCAAACAGATTGCCGGTCATGAAGAGGGAGCGCACGCTACAGTAACGCCGGTCATTGACGAACCGCTTGTTGTAGCGCAGCACGCGCCCGGGCTGACGGCTCTTGTAGTTGCATCCGAACGCAGCTCCCGCCGACACGCCCACCATGCCGTCGAAGTCAATGCCGTTCTCCATCATCACGTCCGTGACTCCCGCTGTGAACAGTCCGCGCAGCGCACCTCCTTCGAGAATCAGTCCTTTCTTCATCTTAATTCCTTAATGTATATGCGTGCGGAGCCTGCAAGGGAAGCGCAGACTTCAGGAGTGCGGCTCTCTCAATAGGTCTTGAAGCTGTCGGGGAATGTGAGGTCCTGCGTTATCTCGCCGCCATACAGACGCACCCACGACCGGAAGCCTTCACTGCCTTGCGTCAGCTCGATGACGCGTGCTCCGTTGGGCTTCAGGTTGTTGTAGACCGTGTCGCATCCGCTGAAGCGTCCGTACATCAGATACATGCCGTTCCACAGCATGGCATAGTCGTTGTCATGCTCGTGTCCGCAGATTATCGCCTTGACATCGCCCATCTCCTTCATTGAGAGATACAGACCCGAGTTGACGGATGCCGGCGAAGGCTCCTCGCCCCAGTTGCCCTTGAATATGCGCCGGCCGTTGTCGTGGAGGGCGTATGTGAACTCCGGCACGGGGATGTGGAAGAATGCCATCGACTTGACGGGCTGTCCGCCGTTCTGTGCCGTGAATGCCTGGCTGTGCTTGCGGTACCAGTCAATCTGGTCGAAGTGAATCCAGTCATAGCCCTTTATGCCGTCCACCTTCGATGTCCTGCCGGAATCGAACAGATAGAACACCCACTCCGGCGTGGTGCTGCCCTCTGCGGAGAGCGTTATGATGTCGTTTGACTGGCCTGTCAGTCCGGTGACGGTCGAGTTTATGTTGTATGGCAGTGACTTCACGATGTCGAACACCTCCTTGCGGCTCAGGCCGAACTCCTCGTCGTGGTTGCCCAATGCCACGGCAAAGGGAATCTTGCGCTCGGACATTGGCGACAGGATTTCGCGCAGCCCTTCCTCTGCCGGCTTGCCGAAGATCACGTCACCCGTGTGAATCACGAGGTCGGGCTTCTCGGCATCGAGCATCTGGCACACATTCTTCAGCGCACGTTCCGAGCGTGCGTCACCATATATATAATGTGTATCGGTGAGCTGCAGGATTTTGAAGCGGCCGTTGGGCTTGAAGCTGAAGTTCATGAACTTGTCGCCACCGGACACCTCGCGGCGCATCGCCGCCAGTCCGGCACCGGGCAGTGATGCCGCCAGTCCGCTGACACCCAGGAAAGCGGAACTGCGCAGGAAAGAACGCCGGTTGATGCGTTTCTTCTCCTTGTTGTCTGCCGCCATGCGGCCGTTCTCCGTGTCTGTGCTCTCTGTCATGTCTTTTGCCTCCCTGTGCTTTGCGCTTTATGTCTCCGTGCTTTCAGTGGCACGATACAGCGCAAAGGTAACCGAAAAGCAGCACATTGCAAGCACGAAACCGCTTTTTTCGTTGCCGCAGTCCCGCACGTCACGTCTTTTCTGCATATATTTGCCGCACCAAACAACTCTTCAAGAACAAAGACCGACCCGCATGAAACGCTATACAGACCTGTTCATCGACTTTGACGACACGCTATACGACACCCACGGCAATGCAGTGCTGGCACTCCACGAACTGTTCGACCACTTCGGGCTCGGACGCCGGTTTGCCGACCCTGACGTGTTCTACACCAACTACTGGCTGACAAACGTAGACCTGTGGAGCCGCTATTCGCGCGGCGAAATCACGCGCGACTATCTCATCGTCGAACGCTTCCGCCGTCCGTTGAGCACCGGCAACGGCTTCGAGCCGACTGTTGAGTTCTGCCGCGAGGTCAGCGACAAGTTTCTTGAGCTGTGCTCGTGCAAGCCGGGCGTGGTGGATGGGGCGCACCGGTTGATGGACTATCTGAAATCGCGCGGCTACCGCATGCACCTGTGCAGCAACGGATTCCATGAGGTCCAGTACAAGAAGCTGGAGGCGAGCCGCCTCAAGGACTACTTCGACACCATCTGCTTGAGCGAGGATGCGGGTGCCAACAAGCCGCAGCGTGCTTTCTTCGAGTATGCGCTGAGAGTGTCGGGAGCGTCGGTGCCCACGACGCTGATGATTGGCGACAATTTCTACACCGACATTGCCGGAGCCAAGGGCATAGGGATGGACACGATGTTCTTCAACGTCCGTCCCGATGAGTTCAAAGCCCCCGAACCCGTGGACTTCGAAGTCCACTCACTGCCCGAGATAATCGGCATATTGTGAAGTGAGAGATGGTGTGCGCACCGACCGCAGTCCGGGGAAAAATGAACTAATAGTTCATTGCCACTTGAACTAATAGTTCGTTGGCACTTGAACCCATAGTCCGTTTTTACGTTTTGTGTTTTACGTGTTACATTATAATAGCTCACGCTCCACGCATAACGCAC
>CAVDAU010000084.1:0-9550 GCA_963607015.1 Streptococcaceae bacterium | reverse complement strand
ACGACAATATCAATAGCAGGGGCTTTGTTATCTCAAAACAATGGTCTAACTTTGCACTTGTGTTTGTGCGTAGCCGCATAAACGCCAATTACACCGTTAAGCGATTATGAGCAAGCATCTCCTCTGCGCCATCATATCATTCGTAGCATCAAGCTGCTTCTTTGCCTCGTGTGGCAGCAGCAATCCGAACGCCGGCGACCTGCGGACAGACTCGGTGTATATAAACAGGACAGAGCACCTGTATGGTGACACGGCAATGCCGGCATGCAACCTCATAATCAGCCACACATGGATAGCCGATGCCGACGAGCCTGCCCTGCGCGACAGTCTGAACCACATGCTGCAGCTCAACGCTTTCGGCAACGAATATGCCTACATGCCCGTGCAGGAAGCAATGGAGAGGTATGGCAACGACTATGTGACGAACTTCCGCAAGGACTACGAACCGTTCTATGCCAAGGAATACATGGCATACGCACAGAGCCACGACGGACAGGCTGCCGACGGCTCGTACACGCCGAGTGCGTGGTTCAACTTCTTCCAAAAAATAGAGACACGCACGGTATTCTACCACAAGCATCTGCTGACATTCAGCATCTACCACGAGGAATACACCGGCGGAGCACACGGCTTCTACGGCACTGATTTCCTGAACATAGACCTGCGCACGCTGAAGACCATAGCCCTCGATGACCTGCTGCAAGACGGCTATGAAGAGGAACTGACGGCACTGATAGAGCAGCAGTTGATGCAGGACAACAATGTCGGGAGCTTGGAGGAGCTGTACGACATGGGCTACGGCACCACCGGCAACATCGCCCCCATCGACAACTTCTACCTGACACCAAGCGGCATCACATTCCATTATAATATATATGAGATTGCGCCCTATGTCATCGGTCCTACCGAAGTGACCGTGGGCTTCGACAAGATAGAGACCTTGCTGCGCGACGACTACATGATTGTGGAGGAGCTAAAGACGGCCAATAAGGGAGACTGAGAGCGGTATATGGAAGAGATACTAAGACATTTTCCCGACCTGACGACAGTGCAGCGACAGCAGCTTGAGGCACTGTATGCGCTGTATGCAGAGTGGAACGCAAAGATAAACGTCATATCGCGCAAGGATATAGAGAACCTGTATGAACACCATGTGCTGCACTCCATGGGCATTGCCAAAGCCACGGACTTCCGTGACGGCACCCGCATCATGGACATCGGCACAGGCGGCGGTTTCCCCGGCATTCCGCTCGCCATTCTGTTCCCCAACGTCAGCTTCACACTGGTGGACAGCATAGGCAAGAAGATACGCGTGGCGACAGAAGTGGCTCGCAGCATCGGACTTGAGAACGTGAGTCTTGTGCAGGAACGTGCCGAGGATGAGCATCGCCTGTTCGACTTCGTGGTGAGCCGCGCCGTGATGCCGCTGGGCGATCTGGTGAAGATAGTGAGCAAGAACATCTCGCCACGCCAAAAGAACGCACTGCCCAACGGACTGATCTGCCTCAAGGGCGGCGAGCTGGACAAGGAGGTGGTGCCGTTCAAGAGCAGAAGCGTGGTGTGGGATCTCGCGGAGTGGTTTGAAGGCGAATATTTCGAGACCAAGAAAGTGGTTTACGTCGCTATAAGCAACAAGAAACAATGAAGATCAAACGGTTTGAATTTAACATGTTCCCCGAGAACTGCTACGTTGTTTGGGACGAGACGAAAGAAGCTGCCATAATAGACCCGGGCTGCTACTACGACGAGGAGAAGCAGGCTCTCAAGGAATTTATCGGCAGCACAGGTCTGACCGTGACACACCTGCTGAACACCCATCTGCACCTCGACCACATCTGCGGCAATCCGTTTGTGGAACAGACTTTCGGCGTGCGCTCCGAAGCCCATGCCGCCGACCTGTTTTGGGTGGAGCAGGCTCCGAAGCAGAGCCGCATGTTCGGCTTCGACCTGAAGCAGGTGCCCGAGCCTCCGGCCGTACATCTCAACGACGGCGACTTCGTCAATGTGGGCAACACCAAGTTAGAGGTCATACACGTGCCCGGACACTCTCCCGGGAGCATCGTGTTCTACTGCGCCAAGGACCGCTGTCTGTTCAGCGGCGACGTGCTGTTCCAAGGCAGCATAGGGCGTGCCGACCTTGAGGGCGGCAACTTCGACCGTCTCATCGACGGCATCTGCAGCCGTCTGTTCGTGCTTCCGAACGAAACGATAGTCTATCCCGGACACGGAGCACCCACGACCATAGGCGTGGAGAAAGCCGAGAACCCGTTTTTCCGCCTGACATGACGGGACACAAAGAGAGACACAGAGACAAAATCCTGATATTAAACTGAATATAAAGAAAGATATGAAAACAGATCTTTTGGCCTGCCGCCATATAGGCATTACGGAGAAGGCCGACGAAGAGAAAATGCTTAAGAAAATCGGTGTCGGTAGTCTTGACGAACTTGTGGACAAGACCATACCTGCCGACATACGCCTGCAGAAGCCTCTTGAACTGCCTGCACCCATGACCGAATACGAGTATGCAGGACACATTGCCTCGCTTGCCGCCAAGAACAAGCTCTACACCACATATATAGGCATGGGCTGGTATGGCACCGTCACACCGGCTGTGATACAGCGCAACGTGTTCGAGAACCCCGTGTGGTACACCTCCTACACGCCCTATCAGTCGGAAGTGTCGCAGGGACGACTTGAGGCACTGATGAATTTCCAGACAGCCATCTGCGACCTGACGGGCATGCCGCTTGCCAACTGCTCACTGCTCGACGAGGCCACGGCTGCTGCCGAGGCGGTGACGATGATGTATAACCTGCGCAGCCGTCAGCAGCAGAAGTCGGGAGCCTGCACCGTGCTGGTCGACCGCAACATATTCCCGCAGACATTGGCAGTGATGACGACACGCGCATATCCGCAGGGCATAAAGCTGAAGATGACGGACTATCGCAAGGCAGAGTTTACGGACGACGTGTTTGCCTGCATCGTGCAGTACCCGAACTCGCACGGCAGCGTCGAGGACTACCGCGACTTCACGGCCAAAGCCCACGAGGCAGGATGCAAGGTGGCTGTAGCCGCCGACATCATGAGCCTGGCACTGCTTATGCCTCCGGGCGAATGGGGAGCCGACATCGTGTTCGGCAGTTCGCAGAGGCTCGGCACGCCGCTGTTCTACGGCGGTCCGTCGGCAGCCTACTTCGCCACACGCGACGAGTTCAAGCGTCAGATGCCCGGACGCATCATCGGCCTCTCGAAAGACAAATACGGCAAGACCTGCTTCCGCATGGCACTGCAGACGCGCGAGCAGCACATCAAACGCGAGAAAGCCACATCGAACATCTGCACCTCGCAGGCTCTGTTGGCGTCAATGGCAGGGTTCTATGCGGTGTATCACGGACAGCAGGGCATACACGACATCGCCGAGCGCATACACAGCATTGCCGTACTGATTGAACAGCGTCTCACAGAGCTGGGATACAGCCAGATGAACAGGCAATACTTCGACACACTTGAGTTCCGTATGCCCGACGGAGTGACGGCAAGCAGCGTCAAGGCCATCGCACTGGACTATCACGTCAATCTGCACTATATGGACAACGGCAACGTGGGTCTGAGCATCGACGAGACAACCGGCATCGCCGACGTGAACACACTGCTGCACATCTTCGCCACAGCCATACACCAGAACATCAAGAGCATCGACGACGTGCCGGTGCAGAGCAACATCACCACGGAGCTGAAGCGCACGACACCGTATCTCACGAACGAGGTGTTCTGCAAATACCACACCGAGATGGAGATGATGCGCTACATAAAGCGTCTTGACCGCAAGGACATATCACTGACACACAGCATGATTCCGCTCGGTTCGTGCACCATGAAGATGAATCCGGCAGCCGAGATGCTGCCGCTGAGCCGTCCCGAGTTCACCAATCTGCACCCGCTGGTGCCCGAGGATCAGGCTGAGGGCTACCGCGAACTGATAGAAAACCTGAGCAACGAGCTGATGGTCATCACCGGCTTTAAGGGCATAACACTACAGCCCAACTCCGGTGCCGCAGGCGAATACACCGGACTGCGCATCATCCGCGCCTATCTGGACAGCTGCGGACAGCAGAGCCGCCACATCGTGCTCATTCCGGCATCGGCACACGGCACCAATCCGGCATCGGCAGTGCAGGCAGGATTCACGCCTGTCACAGTGGCCTGCGACGACCACGGCAACGTCGATGTCGATGACCTGCAGCAGAAAGCCGAGGCGAACAAGGACTCTTTGGCTGCACTGATGATTACATACCCGTCCACACACGGCATCTTCGAAGTGGAGATACGGCGCATCTGCGACATCATACATTCCTGCGGCGGACAGGTGTATATGGACGGAGCGAACATGAACGCACAGGTGGGACTGACCAATCCGGGCACCATAGGTGCTGACGTGTGCCACCTGAACCTGCACAAGACCTTCTCGTCGCCCCACGGCGGCGGCGGTCCGGGCGTAGGCCCCGTGTGCGTGGCTGAGCATTTAGTGCCGTTCCTGCCGGGGCATCCGCTCTTCGGCGACAGCACGAACGAAGTATCGGCAGCACCGTTCGGCAGTGCCGGCATCCTGCCTATCGCCTATGGCTACATACGCATGATGGGTACCGAGGGACTTACACGCGCCACGAAGATTGCGATTCTGAACGCCAACTATCTGGCAGCATGCCTGAAAGACACCTATGGCATTGTCTATCACGGTGCCAACGGCTTCGTCGGGCATGAGATGATACTGGAGTGCCGCAACGTACACGCAGAGACAGGCATCACCGAGGGTGACATTGCAAAACGCCTGATGGACTATGGCTATCACGCACCGACGCTGTCGTTCCCCGTACACGGCACGCTGATGATCGAGCCTACCGAGAGCGAGAGCCTTGCCGAGCTTGACAACTTCGTCGAGGTGATGCAGAACATCTGGAAGGAGATTCAGGAAGTCAAGGACGGCACGGCATCGAAAGAAGACAACGTGCTCGTCAATGCTCCGCATCCCGAGTATGAGGCAGTGGCTGATGAGTGGCATCACAGCTATAGCCGCCGGAAAGCCGTGTACCCCATTGACAGCGTGCGCGACAACAAGTTCTGGATTAACGTGGCACGTGTCAACGACACCTTGGGCGACCGCAATCTGCTCGCCACGCGCGACAAGACGTTCGAAGACTGAATGACACACTGATACACATTATGAGAAGGAAATCAATGCTCCTTGGTGCGGTGCTCGGCATGGCTGCGACAGTGGCTGTGCCGACGGCAAACGCACAGATAGCGTCGACCACCGGCAGCGGGCTGGACTATGCCGACGGATGGGCCGTGAAGGCTCCGCTTGACAAGCCGCGTGTCATAATCACCACCGACCCCGAGCTGGACGACAACAACTCGATGATACGCTTCCTGTTGTTCTCGACCGACTATGACGTTGAGGGTCTGATATATACTAGTAGCCAGTTCCACTGGCGCGGCGACGGCAAGGGCACACTGTGGTGGGTCAGCGGACGCGAGTACGACCGTCCCGGACTTAACTTCAAGCCGATGACACACTATCGTTGGGACGAGGGACAGCAGTTCATCGACGACATCGTGGATGCCTATGAAGAAGCATACCCGAACCTGAAGGTGCATGACAGCCGCTACCCCACCCCCGAGTATCTGCGTTCCAAGATTGCGTGGGGCAACTGCGACTTCGACGGCGACTTCTCAAAGGACACTCCGGGGTCTGAACTGATAAAGCGGGTGCTGCTCGACGACGGGCAGGAGCCTGTGTTCGTTCAGGCGTGGGGCGGCTGCTCGACGATAGCGCGTGCACTGAAGAGCATCGAAGATATTTACTCACAGCAGCCCGGCTACGACGAATTGAAGAAGAAGGTCAGCCGGAAGTTGGTGCTGTGCCTCAGCGGCGACCAGGACAATCTTTACAACGACTACATACGTCCTTACTGGCCTGACGTGAAGCAGCAGCCGACGGGCATTGGTGCACCGAGCCTCAGCTTCATGTCGGCGGCAATGGCCAAGACCGACCTGCACAAACAGCTCTACAGTCCCGAATGGATTGGGCAGAACATACGTTCAAAAGGCAAGCTCGGCGAGCTTTACCGCGTGTGGGGCGACGGCAAGCAGTTCGCAAAGGGAGACATCTACGACTTCTTCGGCGTGTCCGAGAAGGGGATGGAGGAACTCCGGAAAGAAGGATATGTAGTGTGGTGTCCGTTGCAGCCCAAGGGCACGTTCCTTGGCGAGGGCGACACATTCTGTTACCTCAACCTCATCGACAACGGCCTGTACGGATATGTGCAGAACTGGGGCGGATGGGCAGGCTACCAACAGCAGCGTCGTCAGGAACGGCAGGACTTTGCATCGTCGGACATGTCGTCGATACAGGCGAGCCTTGGCACAGGCTCGCAGACAGCGGCAACTTCGTCGCAACAGGGACGTGCAGCAGCAGAGGTGAAGACACCCGACTTCCTGCCGCCCGTGATGTACAGCTTTGCCGAGCGCATGCTGTGGTCGGTGACTCCCAAGTATGAAGATGCCAACCATGAGCCGCAGATAAGCGGCCCGACGGCAATGACTGCCCGTGCCGGAGAGATGCTGAAGCTGAAGTACAAAGTCAGCGACCCCGACAAGGGACAGCAGGTCGAAACCACATGGTGGAAGCATCCGGCAAGCACCTACGAAGCCGACTGCAATGTAGACACACCATCATCCGCATCGGCAACATTCACAGTACCGGCAGACGCGAAGAGCGGCGACGAGATTCATCTTGTGCTGCAAGCCACTGACAACGGCGCACTGCCGCTGACACGCTATCTGCGTCTGGTAATCACCGTGCTGTGAGCTATACGGGAGATCGAGTGGAGAGAGCAATCATACAAATTAACGGACAACAGACATAAAGGTTCAAACGAGAATGAACAAAATTGCATTGATAACAGGCGCGACGAGCGGCATCGGCGAAGCGTGTGCACGCAAGTTCGCCGAAGGCGGTTACAACCTCATCTTGACAGGACGCAACGACGGCAAGCTGCAGGAACTGAAGTCTGAACTTGAGACAAAGGACAAGGTGGAAGTGGTGACACTCTGCTTCGACGTTCGCGACGACAAGGCGGCGACAGATGCCATCGGAGGACTGTCGGCTGCATGGAAGAACGTTGACGTGCTGATAAACAACGCGGGTCTGGCTCTTGGATTGGAGAAGGAATACCTTGGCAATCCGGACGACTGGAACGCAATGATAGACACCAACATCAAAGGCTTGCTCACCATGACGCGCCTGATTGTGCCCGGCATGATACAGCGAAACAGCGGGCACGTCATCAACATCGGCAGTGTTGCCGGTGATGCAGCCTACGCCGGCGGAAACGTCTATTGCGCCACGAAGGCGGCAGTGAAAGCCATTACCGACGGGCTGCGCATTGACGTGGCAGACACCGCCGTGCGTGTCACGAACATAAAGCCGGGGCTGGTGGAGACGCACTTCAGCGTCACGCGCTTTCACGGCGACCGACAGCGTGCCGACAATGTCTACAAGGGCATCAAGCCACTCACCGGCAGCGACATCGCCGACGTGGCATTCTATGCCGCCTCTGCGCCCAAGCACGTGCAGATTGCCGAAGTGCTGGTGCTGGCCACACATCAGGCCAACGGATCGGTGATTCACCGCGAACAATAGAGATAAGGGAGATGTTCACCGACAAGAGAAACATACTGCAGCTGGCGGCACTGCTCAAGGCGCATGGCATCAGGAAGATCGTCATCAGCCCCGGAAGCCGCAACATACCCATCACGAAGACGCTGCTGCAAGTACCGGACTTCACGTGCTACCCCGTGACCGACGAGCGCAGCGCAGGCTTCTTTGCCTTGGGTCTGTCGATACACGGAGGCACGCCGGCAGCCATCGTGTGCACCTCCGGCAGTGCGTTGCTCAACATCTTCTCCGCCGTCAGCGAAGCCTTTTACCAGCAGGTGCCGCTCATCGTCATCTCCGCCGACCGTCCTGCGGCATGGATAGGGCAGATGGACGGACAGACGATGCCGCAGTCAGGCATCTTCGGGCAGATGGTGAAGATGTCCGTGAACCTGCCCGACATCAAGACCGATGAGGACGAGTGGCACTGTAATCGCCTAATCAACGAGGCCATACTCGAGACCACGCACCACGGTCGCGGGCCTGTACACATCAACGTGCCTGTGAGTGAGCCGCTGTTCAACGAGACGGTTGCCGAACTGCCTGTGCCGCGCGTCATAAAGCGTTACCGGGGTCTCAACAAATACGAGGAGGACTTCCGGCCGCTGATAGACAGGCTCAACAAGTACAAGAAGCGTCTCGTTGTGGCCGGACAGATGAACATGATCTATCTGTTCGACAAGAAGTATTCGCGCCTTCTCGGCAAGCAGTTCGCATGGTTCACGGAGAACCTCAGCAACCGCACCATACCCGGGCAACCCGTGCGCCGCATCGACGAGCTGCTCTATCCCATGGACAAGGCCACGCAGGAGAACATGCGTCCCGACCTTCTGATAACATTCGGCGGACACATCATCTCGCGCCGGCTGAAATACTTCCTGCGCAACCACAAACCCACGGAGCACTGGCACGTGGCGAGCGACGGTGCGATAGCCGACCTCTATGGCGGCGCACTGACAACGGTCATCGAGATGGACCCGTTTGAGTTCTGGGAGCGCATAGCCACGTTGATAGAGGACGTTCCGCCTGCATATCCGCGCCTGTGGGAGACGCTTGCCGCCAAGCTGCCGCAACCGGACTTCGGCTATTCCGAGATGTATGCCGTGGGGGCACTCATGGAGAAGCTCCCGACAGGATGCTCACTCCATCTCGGCAACGGATCTGCCGTGCGCTACGCACAGATGTTCAGCCTGCCCGACGACGTTGAAGTGCTGTCAAACCGAGGCATCAACGGCATTGACGGCAGCGTGTCCACGGCCTTGGGCTATTCCGTCGCATCCGACCGCCTGAACTTCCTCATCATCGGCGATCTTGGGTTCTTCTATGACCTCACGGCACTGTGGAACAGCAACTACGGCAGCAACATACGCATACTGCTGCTCAACAACAGCGGTGGTGAACTGTTCCAAGCTCTGCCAAAGTTGGAGATGGACGACCGTGAACGCCGCTTTGTGGCAGGCACACACAGTGCCGATGCCGCAGCATGGGCGCAGAGCCGCGGGTTCCACTACACGCAGGCCCACGACAAGCAGGAGCTTGATGCCGCACTCGCCACCTTCACCGAGCCGTCGATAGGCCGCCGGCCACAACTTCTTGAGGTGTTCACAGACAAGGCCTCCGACGTGGAGATGCTGCGTCAGTACTACCACAGCCTGCGAAAGTAAAGCGCGGACTTGCTCGGGACAATGTTCATGCCGAGCATACTACCTAAAAGACCCACGGGTCAGCCTCATTGAGACTGACCCGTGGGTCTTTTAGTGCGGTGCGTACGAGACTCGAACTCGTGACCTCCTGCGTGACAGGCAGGCATTCTAACCAACTGAACTAACG
>CAVDAU010000083.1:0-9641 GCA_963607015.1 Streptococcaceae bacterium | reverse complement strand
GTACGTCCACAAGTCTATGGCTGTACGTCCACAGATTTGTGGCTGTACGTCCACAACTATGCCGGTTTTTGCTGTCGGGCAGACCGTTTTTTGCCACCCTACGCCTTTGCCGTTTTCGGTCCAAGACCTATCTTTGCGCATGCTTCGGGCAAGCGGGGCACGCAAGAACACACATCACGTTAACCTTTTTATATATAGAGTCAACACAAAAATGGGAGGCTTCTTCGGCACAATAGCCAAACGCAAATGCATCACCGACCTGTTCTACGGTACAGACTACAATTCCCATCTCGGCACGCGCCGTGGCGGACTGGCCACGTATGACGGCGAGACCGGATTCCACCGTTCGATACACAACCTTGAAAATACGTACTTCCGCACGCGCTTCGAGGGCGAGCTGTCTGAGTTTGAAGGCAACGCCGGCATCGGCATAATAAGCGACACCGACGCACAGCCCCTGCTCATGAACTCACACCTTGGCCGCTTTGCCATTGTCACCGTGGCCAAGATAAACAACATGGAGGAGCTGACGGACAAGCTCCTCAGTGAGAACATGCACCTGTCCGAATTCAGCTCCGGAAAGATCAACCCCACAGAGCTTGTGGGTCTCCTCATCATAAAAGGCAAGAACTTCGTCGACGGCATCGAAAATGTCTACCGCTCCATCAAGGGGTCGTGCTCGATGCTCCTGCTCACCGAGGACGGCATCATCGCCGCACGCGACGCATGGGGACGCACGCCCATCGTCATCGGACGCAAGGACGGAGCCTATGCCGCCACCAGCGAGACGACGGCATTCCCCAACCTCGGCTATGAGACAGACCGCTATCTCGGTCCGGGGGAGATTGTGCGCCTGCAGTCCGACGGCGTGCAGCAACTGCGCAAGCCAAACAAGCGGATGCAAATATGCTCGTTCCTGTGGGTCTACTACGGCTTCCCCACGTCGAGCTATGAAGGACGCACGGTGGAGGACGTGCGTTATGCCTGCGGAGTGGCAATGGGCAAGACCGACGACACGAAGGTGGACTCGGCGTGCGGCATACCCGACTCCGGCGTAGGCATGGCACTGGGCTATGCCGCCGGACATGGCGTGCCCTACCAGCGTGCCATATCGAAATACACACCCACATGGCCGCGCTCGTTCACTCCCAGCAATCAGGATATGCGCAACTTAGTGGCGAAGATGAAGCTGATACCGAACAGGGACATCATACGGGGCAAGCGGCTGCTGTTCTGCGACGACTCCATAGTGCGCGGCACACAGCTGCGCGAGAATGCCAAGATGCTCTTCGGCTACGGCGCACGCGAGGTACACATGCGAATTGCCTGCCCTCCGCTCATCTACGGTTGCCGCTTCATCAACTTCACCTCGTCGAAGAGCGACATGGAGCTGATAACGCGCCGCATCATCGGTGAGTTTGAAGGCGACCCCAACAAGAACCTCGACAAGTATGCACAGACGGACTCGCCGGAGCACAAGCGGTTAGTCGCGGAGATTGCACGGCGGCTGAACCTCAGCTCACTGAAGTTCAGCAAGTTGGAGACGCTTGTGGAGTGTATCGGTCTGCCCAAGTGCCGGGTATGCACGCACTGCTTCGACGGGAGCAGCGAGTTCACGCTCCATCAACAGAACATCGACGACAACACATCGTCGGGCTATCTAAACTTCAAGAACGAGTAGACCCGCCGTCAGGCAGTCCACAAAACTTGCAGTCCGAAGGACAGGGAAAGAGACAACAGCAACCATGGACGACAACAGCAAGACAGGGACATCAATAGAAGAGCAGGTGGGCAACCTGCTGCGCAGGCACGGTCTGACGATGGCCACAGCCGAGAGCTGCACGGGCGGAGGCATAGCGGCGCGTATGACATCGGTGCCTGGCAGTTCGGACTACTTCCGTGGCGGCATCGTGGCCTATCAGGCTGACGTGAAAGAAAGTCTGTTAGGCGTTAGACCGGAGACGATAGAACGCTGCGGCGTGGTGAGCCGCGAGACGGCTGTAGAGATGGCACGCGGTGCAAGACGGGTGCTGGGTGTCGACTGTGCCCTGTCCACAACCGGCATCGCAGGTCCCGGAGGTGCAGAGCCGGGGAAACCGGTAGGCACCATTTGGACGTGCTTCAGCATTGGCGACAGGGACTATGCCGCACAGACGGACACCGACCGTGGCAGCCGCAAGGAGAACACCGAGGCCGGCGTGGAGCTGGCACTGCGGATGGCACGGGACGTGCTGAAAGAGGCGGACGAAAGAAAATAGGACAATCACGTTGCCATTTAACGCTCGGTTTCAACTACCTTTGTGCCATAGTTAAAGCAAATGAAACTGCAAATATGAGCACAAACAAGAACATCCCCGTTAAAGGAGGAAAAAGCGGCAGAGCGATGCTCCGGCTGCTGACGACAGCGATGATGCTGCTGGTGTGCGTGACAGTCGTCACGGCACAAGACATAACGGAAGAATGGGTGAAACGCAACTACACGAAGCGCGAAGTGATGATTCCGATGCGCGACGGCGTGCGTCTGTTCACCTCAATCTACGAACCTGTGAACGCCGCCAAGCCCACACCCATAATAATGAGCCGCACATGCTATCAGGCAGGCCCTTACGGCGAGGGATACTCGCGCAACCTGTGGGGCAAGTTGGCCAACTATGTGCGTGAGAGATACGTCATAGTGTTTCAGGACGTGCGCGGCAAATGGATGAGCGAAGGCGAGTTTGTTGACGTGCGTCCGTTCATCGAGAACAAGACGAGCAACAAGGACATCGACGAAGCAAGCGACACCTACGACACAGCCGAATGGCTGGTCAACAACGTGCGCACCAATGGCAACATCGGCGTACTTGGAACATCATACCCCGGCTTCTATACCGTCATGGCGGGGCTGAGCGGACACCCTGCGGTCAAGGCAGTGGCACCGCAGGCACCGGTGACCGACTGGTGGATGGGTGACGACTATCACCACCACGGAGTGTTCATGCTGACAGACATGATGAACTTCCTCGGTCAGTTCTTCGGTCGTCCGCGCCCCGTGCCGACGACACGCCTCTCGCCCATGAAACCATACTATAACGACGACGAATATTCGTTCTACCTGCGGCAGAAGACGCTGAAGAACATCGGCGACATAATGGGCGACAGCATACGGTTCTGGCAGGACATGAAGCAACATCCCAACTATGACGACTGGTGGAAGGCACGCGACTCGCGCCGGCATCTTCACAATGTGAAGCCGGCAGTATTGGTCGTGGGCGGACTGTTTGACGCGGAAGACTGCTACGGAACCTTTGGCGTGTACAAGGCGATTCAGAAGCAAAGTCCCGAGACGAAGCTACAGTTCATCATGGGTCCCTGGTTCCACGGTGCATGGGAGCGCGACAAGGGCAACCATCTTGGCGACATCTACTTCGGAGCGAACACATCGGAGTACTATCTGAACGACGTGGAGTACAGCTTTTTCCAATACTACCTGAACGGCGAAGGCACAGAGCCTGACAGTGCCAACCCTGTGACGATGTATGTGACAGGTGCGGACAAGTGGACGCACTATGACGTATGGCCGCCGAAGGATGCAAAGGAGATGTCCCTGTACCTGAATGCCGACGGCAGCCTGAGCGAGACTGCTCCGGCAGCATCGCGCTCGTTTGCCGAATACACCAGCGACCCTGACCATCCCGTGCCATATACTGACAAGATAAACAAAAGCCGCCGGCGCGAGTACATGACCGGCGACCAACGCTTCGCCGGCCGCAGACCCGACGTGCTGACGTTCCGCTCTCCGGTGCTGACAAAGGACGTGACACTTGCCGGTGAGGTGACAGCCGACCTTGACGTGGCGATAAGCACCACCGATGCGGACTTTGTGGTGAAGATCATCGACGAGTATCCCGAAGACTTCAAGTACAGCAAGGAGATAGAACAGAAATTCAACGACGGAAAGCCGCTGACAACAATCATGGGCAGCTACCAGATGTTGGTGCGTGCCGAGACCATGCGCGGACGCTATCGCAACAGCTTCGAGGAGCCGGAGGCATTCAAGCCGGGACAGATAACGAAGGTGAAGTTCGACCTGCCCGACATCTCCCATTGCTTCAAGGCCGGACACCGGATCGTCATTCAGGTGCAGAGCAGCTGGTTCCCGCTGAACGACCTGAACCCGCAGCAGTTCATCAACCTGTATGAGGCCGAAGACAAGGACTTCGTGAAGTCGGACATCAAGGTCTACACACAGAAGAACCACGCATCGAGAATCATTGTCCACCAAATAGAGGCAGGCGATTGAAACTTTTCATTATATTTGTGGCACAAGACAAAGACTGAATTATGCAGAACTACGAATTTTCACTGGAGTTTAACCCTGATGTGATACAGCGCATCTACTCCCTCATAAAGGAAGATCCGGCATACCTGCCAAGGCCGTACAGAGGCGGACTGTTGCAAATAGACGAGGCTCTGCACGACATAAACGACACACGCGCCCTGCGCATAGGCGAGGGCATTGTGGGCGAGGCCGGTGACCTGTTCCGCAAGCAGTTTCCGCACAGCAAGGCCATTGTCGTGGCCGACAGCAACACATGGGGCATAGCAGGAGAAGCCGTGGAGGCATCACTGCGTCAGGCAGGAACCGGTATGGAAGAGAGCATGGTGCTGCCGGCAGAGGGCTTGTGCGCCAGCTACGATGCCATGAATGCACTGATGGAGCACTTCAAGACCCTCGGCAACGACACAGTGCCGGTGGCAGTAGGAGCAGGTACGGTGAACGACATAGTGAAGCTCGCTGCACATCTGGCAGGGTGCAAGTATATGTGCATACCCACGGCAGCGTCGATGGACGGGTACACGGCTTATGGTGCGAAGATATTGGTGAACGGAATAAGACAACAGATTCCATGCGCAGGGCCACAGGCCGTACTGGCAGATACGGCAATCATAATGAACGCACCTGTTGAGATGACCGCATCGGGATTCATGAACCTGATGGCGAAGATGACCGCCGGTGCAGACTGGATTTTGGCAGACTGGCTCGGCATCGAACAGATAAACGAGAAGGCATGGAGAATCTCGCAGAGCGGATTCCATGAGGCACTGATGCTGACAGAAGACAAGTTCCGCAAGAACGACAGCGGCAAGCTGAAGGTTGAGAAGTTGGTGGAAGGACTGATGCTGGCAGGATTTGCCACTCAGGTGGCAAAGTCGGACATGCCGACAGCCGGTGCCGAGCATCTGCTCAGTGCGGTGTGGGAGTCCGAACGCGATACGAACAACGACAAGACCCTGCCACACGGTGTGCTGCTGGGCATAGCCGAGATTGCCACGGCAAAGCTGTATGCGAAGCTGATAAACACCCCCATGAGGAAGCTCGACGTGGCTAAATGCGTTGCAGCATGGCCGGACAGCGACACCTACGAACGACAGGCACAGGAAGCACTGCGGGAAGTGGGACTTGAGGAATTGGGCATGAAGCAGGCACGCACGAACTACGTCAGCCGTGAGCAACTGAGCATGCAGCTACAGCAGCTGAAGGAGTACTGGCCTGAAGTGAAAGACCGCCTGTCACAGCAGATAATGCCTGTGACAGAGCTGAAGAAGCGCATGCGCAGCATCGGACTGCCGGTGCTGCCGGAGAAGATCGGCGTATCAAACGAGCACCTGCGCCGGACACTGGAATGTGCTCCGTACATCAGCAAGCGGTTCAACATCTTCAGTCTGGCACAACGCACCGGCTTGTTCAAGCAATGGCTTGACAGCATGTTCAGCAAGCCGGGCGCGTTGGAGGCCTGACTTTGAGGATACGGACAAGGTAAAGATTACAGACAACATATAATATATATAAGGTGTAATGTTCAGAAAACTTATTTTGACAACGGCGGCAGCCATGATTACGGCGTGTGCTGCCATGGCACAGACAAAGGTGGTGTGCCACCGTGGCTACTGGACTGCCGACGGGTCGGCACAGAACTCAATACGTTCATTGGTAAAGGCAGACTCCATACGGGCCTTCGGCTCGGAGCTTGACGTGTGGATGACAAGCGACGGCAAGTTGGTGGTCAACCACGATGCCAAGTTCAAGGGTGTGGACATCGAAGCCTCAACATACGATCAGGCGAGAGCCATACGTCTGGACAACGGCGAACAGCTGCCTTCGCTTGATGAGTATCTCGAGGCTGCCACGCGACTGAACAACGGCACAAGATTGGTGCTGGAGATGAAGTCGCTGAAGGATCTCAAACGTGAAGATGAGTGTGCAGCCAAGATTGTGGAGTGCATGAAGAAGCACGGTGTCGTTGACAAGACCGACATCATAGCGTTCTCAATCAACGCATGCCTGACATTCAGGAAGCTGCTGCCCGACACCAAGATTTTCTATTTGGACAACGACTTGTCACCACGCAAGATAAAGTCGCTGGGGCTTGCAGGCATAGACTATGAGCAGACCACGTTGCGCCAACACCCCGAGTGGGTGAGCCAGGCACACAGCCTCGGAATGGAGGTCAACGTGTGGACAGTCAACAACAAGGAGGCCATGCGCTACTTCATCGGACTTGGCGTGGACTACATAACGACCAATGAGCCTGTGGTGCTACAGCAGCTGTTGGCAGAGGAATGAAACCGTTTTCATCAGATAGAAAGAAAGAAGAAGACATGACGAAATACAAGAGGATATTGCTCAAGCTCAGCGGCGAGAGCCTGATGGGCAGCAAGGGGTTCGGAATAGACGAGACGCGCCTCGGCGAATATGCGCAGCAGATAAAGGAAGTACACGACATGGGTGTGCAGATAGGCATAGTGATTGGCGGAGGCAACATATTCCGTGGTCTTAGTGGCACGGGCAAGGGGTTTGACCGCGTCAAGGGCGACCAGATGGGAATGTTGGCAACGACAATCAACAGTCTGGCACTAAGCTCGGCTCTGACAGCCATTGGCGTGAAAGCACACGTGCTCACAGCCATACGCATGGAACCGATAGGCGAATACTACAGCAAGTGGAAGGCCATAGAATACATGGAAGCGGGAGACATCTGCATCATGTCGTGCGGAACAGGAAACCCCTACTTCACCACCGACACAGGATCGAGCCTGCGCGGAGTGGAGATTGAAGCAGACGTGATGTTCAAGGGGACACGCGTGGACGGTGTATATACCGCCGACCCCGAGAAAGACCCGACAGCGACACGCTATGACGAGATAACCTACGACGCTGTGATAGAGAAGGGACTGAAGGTCATGGACTTGTCGGCCATCTGCATGTGCCGCGAGAACAACCTGCCCATCGTCGTGTTCAACATGGACATCGTTGGCAACCTGAAGAAAGTCATCGAAGGCGAAGACATCGGCACACTGGTACACAACTGATAAGAGACAACACACCATTCATCACAAAGTGCATTCACTCTAAAAACACATATTATGAAAGACGTTAAGACCATAGCAAACGAAGCCAAGGAAAAGATGGACATGTCATTGCTCTATCTGGAAGACACCCTGGCACACATACGCGCCGGCAAGGCCGACATACGCCTGCTTGACGGCATCAAGGTGAACCAATACGGCAGTATGCAGCCCATCACGAACTGCGCTTCAGTGACCACACCGGACAGCCGCAGCATTGCCATAAAGCCTTGGGACAAGAGCATGTTCCGTGTCATAGAGAAAGCCATCATCGACTCCGAGCTTGGCATCATGCCGGAGAATAACGGCGAGATAATACGCATCGGCATCCCCCCACTCACCGAGGAACGCCGCGTCATGCTGATGAAGCAGTGCAAGAACGAGGGAGAGAATGCCAAGATGGGCGTGCGCAACGCACGCCGTGAAGGTATTGACGACCTGAAGAAGTCGGTCAAGGAGGGAATGTCCGAAGACTTCCAGAAGGATGGCGAGGAACAGCTCAAGAAGCTGCACGACAAGTACATCAAGGCCATCGACGATGCTCTTGCCGTGAAGAACAAGGAAATCATGACCGTTTGACATCACACAGGCAATCAGGGTATATGGGCAGGGGCATGGCGTTGCATAAGTCCCCTGCCCCCGTGCCTTGATGCAATGGGGAGAACGACGATTTTGAGAGGACTCGTAATAAAGAACACAGGCAGTTGGTATCTTGTGAAGGCTGACGACGGGCGGCTTGTGGAGTGCAAGATAAAAGGCAACTTCCGCCTGCGTGGCATTCGCAGCACAAACCCCATAGCAGTCGGCGACAGGGTCTGCATCATAACCAACCCCGAAGGCACGGCGTTTATCAGCGACATAGAGGATCGCAAGAACTACATCATCCGCAAAGCCTCCAACCTGTCGAAACAGTCGCACATCATTGCGGCCAATATCGACCAATGCTTCCTTGTCGTAACCATCAGCCATCCCGAGACCAACACCATATTCATTGACCGCTTTCTTGCCTCGGCTGAAGCATACCGCATTCCCGTCAATCTTCTATTCAACAAAATAGACATCTACAACGACAACGAGAACACACAACTCTCCGCGCTCATAAGCCTTTATACCGGTATCGGATACAGTTGCTACAGCATCTCGGCAAAGGACGGACAGGGATTGGAGCAGCTCGCGACGTTGCTCAAGGATAAGGTGACACTCTTCAGCGGCAATTCCGGTGTGGGCAAGTCCACACTGATAAACCACTTCCTGCCGGAGACAGCCGGCAAGATGAAGACAGCCGAAATATCAGAGGCACACGATACAGGCATGCACACCACAACGTTCTCCGAGATGTTCGGACTGCCTGACGGAGGATACATCATTGACACTCCCGGAATAAAAGGCTTCGGCACATTCGATATGGAGCCTGAAGAAGTGAGCCACTATTTCACCGAGATATTCCGGACCGCAGCAGACTGTCGCTTCAACAACTGCACACACCGCAACGAGCCTGACTGCGCCGTAGTGAAAGCCGTGGAAGAAGGGCGCATCAGCCTGTCAAGATACACCTCCTACCTGAGTATGCTTGACGACAAGAACGAGAGCAAATACCGTCCTGCCTACTAAGCCAAATCAGGATATGACATGTGAGGTTAACCTCTCATTTGCCATTGAAGCTGTGGCTGTCGATGACACCCGTCACGGCACTACCGTTTTGTGCTACGCACTTGCAAAAGCACTGATTATTAGCGGTATAAACAACTTCATTGCGCCAATTCTGCTAAAAGAAAGACTCATTATGGGCAATGTATCCATTGATCACCTACTCAAGTTTCGGATTTAGGTTGGTATGGCAATCTATGGTCGATTATGATAAAAAGTGTGCACCTCTACGATGGTGTGAGTACATAAGGCGCAATGCTTATATTTAAAAGTGCCAAGTCTTATGTTTGAAAGTGCCAAGTCTTATGTTTAAAAGTGCCAAGTCTTATGTTTAAAAGTGCCAACGCAAAGATTTATCCCTAAAGAATGTTGTTTGAACTGTACCTGCAAACTTGGGGTATTTGCATCAAAAGCCCATTTAATCGCTGTTTTTGTGCAAAATAAAAGTTAAATTCGTTAAATCTTCACTTTTTAAGTAACCTGATCAAATACACAATACTTTTCTATCGTATTATCAGCAAATAACTGATAATAAATCATTTATATATACTGGTTTTTGACTTTGTGAGGCAAATGTATTTAGCTCTTCCGGAACAATCCTTACC
>CAVDAU010000082.1:0-9790 GCA_963607015.1 Streptococcaceae bacterium | reverse complement strand
AAATATGAACATAGACTTTTACCAAGAAATCGCCGCAGAACCGGTGCGTGTGCGGTAACAGTTTGCAAGGAAAAGCGCGGAGGAGGTTAGGGGTTTTGTTTTTTTTAACGGCACGGCACGGCTTTTTGTTTTGACACAACGATAAAAAATCTCACCTTTGCGGACAATATCCGATTTTGAGGAAGGATTGTGCAGAAAACAACTTATACGAAGAGAATGAGTCTGAAAAGGACACTGCTGTCGGTATGTTTGGCGTTGGCAGCAACGCTCACCGGCATGTATGCGCAGAACAACACGAACTCACCATATACACGATATGGCTACGGGGCATTGTCTGACATGGGCGCGAGCAACAGCCGTGCCATGGGAGGCATAGGCTATGGTCTGCGCGACAAATACCATACTAACTACCTGAATCCTGCGTCGTACACGTCGATAGACTCACTGACGTTCAAGTTTGAGGGTGGGGTGACGCTGCAGAACACGAACTTTGATGACGGCACGCTGAAGCAGAACGCCAAGAACACCAGCTTTGACTATCTGACCATGCACTTCCGCTTCGGTCGCACGTTGGCCATGAGCCTTGGACTGTTGCCATATTCCAACGTGGGATATGACGTCACGAGCATCGATACGGACAAGGAGAGCACGACGGACTATACCTCCACGAACTACTATGGAGACGGCGGTTTGCATCAGGCTTACATCGGCTTGGGCTACAAAATCTACCGCGGCCTTTCGGTGGGTCTGAATTTTTCGTACCTTTGGGGCGATGTCAGCCACACGCTGTCACAGGGCTTCCCCTACAACAGTTCGGCGATGGTGTTCACACGCATTGACGAGGTATCGGTGAAGAGCTATAAGCTGGACTTGGGCGTGCAATACACACGCCGGCTCGGGAAGAAGCACTTCGCCACGGTGGGTGCGGTGTTCTCGCCTGGACACAACCTGAACAACAGTGCGTACATCAACGAGACGCTCGGCAACGAGACGTTGGGCTACACCCAAAATATGCGCGACACTGCGGCTGTCTACAGCATACCGACCACGCTCGGCGTGGGTGCCACATACACGTATGACGACCGCCTGACCGTGGGGTTGGACGGAACATATCAGCGGTGGAGCAAGGCTCGGTTCATGGACAACGGCAATGCCTTTGCCGATCGTTTTAAGGTGGCGGCGGGAGTGGAGTATATCCCCAACCGTCAGGGAGCGAGCTTCGTGCAGCGCACGCGCTACCGCTTCGGAGCCTACTGGAGCAAGCCCTACTACAAGGTTGAGGGCAAGAGGGCGGCAGACGAGTATGGCGTGACCGGTGGCTTCGGCATACCTCTTGTGGGGGGACGGTCGATGCTGAACGTGTCGGCACAGTATGTGAGGGTCAGCGGCAAGACGTCGTCGTTCCTGAACGAGAACACGCTGAGGGTGAACATCGGCGTGACGTTCAACGAGAGGTGGTTCTATAAGTACAAGGTGAACTGACGTGCCACGCACACATATATATAATAAGGTGTATGACAGGTGCGGGAGCGTGAGCCGCTGCGGAATGAAAAAGAAAAAAGAGAAACGAAATAATAACAACTAAAAAGACCAAAAGCAATGAAAATCAGAAATCTATTTGCAATTGCACTCCTCGCAGGAGGTGTGACACCGGCCTTTGCACAAAGTCAGGAATGTATCACGAACAGTAGCATTTCCCACGAGGCAGTGAAGGCAAAGAACTTCAAGGACGCTTACGAGCCTAACAAGGCGGTTTTGGCAGAGTGCCCCACGCTCAAGTACTACACCTTCACCGATGCCATTGACATTCTGCACGCTTTCCTGGGCGAGAACGACAAGGCTTCGGCAGACTACAAGAAGTATTTTGACGAGCTTATGGAGGTCTATGACCTGCGTGCGAAGTACATCCCCGAGTTTGCAACGAAGATGAAGGGCGTGAAGTCTGTTGCAGAGTCCACAGCCGACAAGGCCAAGGACTACCTGCAGTATGCTCCGACACCGGATCTGAACACGGCTTATGCTTGGCTGAAATCATCGGTCGACACCGAGAAGGCCAACTCCAAGGCTTCGGTGCTGCTGACCTTCCTCGACACATCGCAGAAACTCGTCAAGCAGGACACCAACAACGCTGACCAATTCTTCCAGGACTATCTGAACACATCTGCATTGGCAGAGGAGGCTCTGACAAAGGCCACAACGGAGTCTGCAAAGAAGAACTACGAGGCTGCAAAGGACAATCTGGTTGCCATCTTCATCAACAGCGGCGTGGCAGACTGCGAGTCCCTGCAGAGCATCTACGGTCCCAAGGTCGAGGAGAACAAGGCCAACAAGGAGTTTCTGGAGAACACCGTTGCCATCCTGAAGATGATGAACTGCAACGAGAGCGATGCCTACTTTGCCGCTTCGGACTATCTGTATAAGATCAACCCGACATCAGACGCTGCCATCGGCGTGGCTTGGATGTCATACAAGAAGGGTGACTATGAAGCAGCAGTCAAGTATTTCGACGAAGGACTGAACCTCGAGACCGACGACGCGAAGAAGGCTGAGATAGCATATGCCACGGCTGCGGCACTGTCGCAGGCAAAGAGCTACTCACAGGCACGCAAGTACTGCAAGTCTGCCATCAGCTATCGCGACGACTTCGGTGCTCCCTACATCCTGCTGGCACAGCTCTATGCGTCAAGCCCCAACTGGAGCGACGAGCGTGCAATGAACATGTGCACATACTTCGTATGCCTCGACTTGTTGGCAAAGGCCAAGTCTGTAGACCCCAGCTGCGCAGAGCAGGCCAACGAGCTTATCTCGTCCTACTCGCGCTACACTCCGAAAGCTGAAGACCTGTTCATGCTCGGCATCAGCAAGGGCGACCGCGTGACCGTGGGCGGCTGGATTGGCGAGTCAACAGTGGTAAGATAACCTCACACGCAACTTCCGAATGCAGGTACATCCGAACCGCATCAGAAGCCTGATAAAAGACATAGCCATTGCTCCGTTGGGGGCAGTGGTTATGTCTGTTTTATGCGTGGTGTCGTCCTGCTCGGGACAGGACAAGCAGTTTGCCGATGCCATAACGGAACGGGACTCGCTGCCTGTGCTGGAGACGCGCGGTGTCTCCACGCTGATTTCAGACTCCGGCGTGGTGCGCTATCGCATAACGACACCGTTGTGGCAGGTGTTTGACCGCAAGAACCCGTCGCACTGGGCGTTTGAAGAGGGCGTGTATTTGGAGACTTTCGACGAGAACTTCCAAACGCAGGCAAGCATACAGGCAGATACGGCATACTACTTCGACGGGCAGCGGCTGTGGGAGCTTGACGGCAACGTCGAGATAAAGAACCTGAAAGGGGAGGAGTTCAAAACACAGCAGATGTTCTGGAACCAGAACACACAACGCGTCTACTCCGACAAGTTCATACGCATACGGCAGACAGACCGCATCATAACGGGCCACGGCTTCGAGTCCAACCAGCAGATGACGGTCTACCGCATATTCCGTCCTGAGGGCATCTTCTATGTCGATGACAACACTGCCGCCACAGACAGCATCGCGGCAGACAGCGCATCCGTAGACACCGTGCAAACCGCAGGACGACAGTAGGTTATGGACGCAAACACGATTGTCGGGCTGCTGGCGGCAATGACATTTTCTGCCTTCTTCTCCGGCATGGAGAAAGCCTTCCTGTCATCGGACAAGCTGCGGCTCGAGGTGCAGGGGAAGCCGGGGCTGACTTCTTCGATAATCTCCTATTTCCACAGACATTCCGGCAACTTCATATCGACCATGCTCGCGGGCAACAGCATCGCGCTTGTCGTCTGCGGCATATTAATGGTCAACATCATTGGCAATCTGCTCTCCGTAACAGTCGGCAACGGACTCCTGCTGCTGTTGCTACAGGTCGCAATCCCTACATTGATAATACTGCTCGCCATCGAGTTCCTGCCAATGGCACTTTTCAGGGTCAATCCGGACTTGATGCTGCGCATCTTTGCCGTGCCTCTGGCAGTGGCTTATGCCGTGCTTCGCCCCGTGTCGTGGCTTGTGTCGTGCATCTCCTGCATCGTGCTGCGTTGCTTCGGTGTCAAGGTGAACACGGACAGCGGAGACAAGGTGTTCAGCAAGGTAGACCTTGACGACTTTGTCACGTCGAGCATCGAGAACGCTGCCGATGCCGGCAACCTCGACTCCGAGGTCGAGATATTCCACAATGCCCTTGACTTCACGGAGGTCAAGATACGCGACTGTGCCGTGCCGCGCACCGAGATTGTGGCAGTCGATGTGACAGCCACGCGCCGCGAGCTGATGGATACGTTCGTGTCCACGGGCATATCGAAGACGATAGTCTATGACGGCAACATCGACAACGTGGTGGGCTACATTCATTCCTCCGAGATGTTCCGCAACCAGGACAGCGATTGGGCAAGAAGCGTCAAGCCCGTGCCCATAGTGCCGGAGACCATGGCGGCACAGAAGCTCATGAAGACCTTCATGCAGCAGAAGAAGACCATTGCCGTCGTGGTGGATGAGTTTGGCGGCACGTCGGGCATAGTCACGATGGAAGACCTCGTGGAGGAAATCTTCGGAGACATCGAGGACGAGCACGACAACACGAACTTGGTCTGCAAGCAGGTGGGAGACAATGAGTACGTGCTCTCGGGACGCGTCGAGATAGAGAAGGCAAACGAGACATTCGGTCTGGGACTGCCGGAGTCGGACGACTATCTGACCGTAGGCGGGCTGATCCTGGACAAATACCAGAGCTTCCCGAAGCTGAATGAGGAGGTCAGGACAGGCAAGTTCCTGTTCAAGATACTCAAGGTCACAGCCACGAAGATAGACCTCGTGCGCCTCAAAGTGGTGGAATAGGGGCATCCGTCTCAATTTTTTAAGTAAGATATGGTCGTGTAACGTCAAATTTCGTATCTTCGCAGCGATTTTTTGAACCGACGTGAATAAAAGAAAAATATAAACGATAAACTAAGAAATGGCAGCATTACAAAGTATCAGGTCTCATGGCCCCTTGCTGGTTGGCGTAATAGCCTTGGGCTTGTTTGCCTTCATTGCCGGCGATGCGTGGAGAGTTTTGGCTCCGCACCAGTCGCAGGATGCAGGCGAAGTTAACGGAGAATCATTATCGGCACAGGATTTCCAGACATTGGTCGAGGAATATTCCAATGCGGTGAAGTTCTCGCAGGGTCTCAGCGCATTGACAGACGAGCAGAACGACGCCATAAAGGATCAGGTGTGGAACAGCTACGTCAACAACAAGATTATTGAGGCCGAGGCAGAGAAGCTCGGACTTCAGGTCAGCGACAAGGAGATGCAGGACATCGTCAACGAAGGCACATATCCGCTGTTGGCGCAGACCCCGTTCCGCAATCAGCAGACCGGTGCGTTCGACAAGGATATGCTCAACATGTTCCTTGTGCAGTATCAGCAGATGAGCACCACGCAGACCACAGCCGATATGGCAGAATATTACCGGCAGCTCTACACCTACTGGACGTTTGTCGAGAAGATGATTCGCCAAAACCGTTTGGCAGAGAAGTATCAGGCACTGATTTCCAAGTCTCTGCTGGCAAACAAGGTCGAGAGTCAGCTGTCGTTCGAGGCGCGTGTCAACCAGTCGGACTTCCTCATGGCAGCCGTGCCATATACCAGTGTGGTGGACTCCACAATCGTCGTCAGCCAGTCTGAACTTCAGGCAGCATACGACGCAAAGAAGGAACAGTTCCGTCAGTATGTCGAGACGCGCGACATCCGCTACATCGATGTTCAGGTCACCGCAAGTGCTGAGGATCGTGCCGCTTTGGAGAAGGAAATCGAGGAATACACGACGCAGATGCGCGGCAATGTCGACGACTACGCAACGTTTGTCCGTCAGGCAGGGTCGGATGAGTCGTTTGTGGATCTGTACTACACAGCCAACGGACTGCCGTCGGATGTTGTCTCCCGTCTTGACTCCGTAGAGGTCGGCGGCGTGTTCGGACCTTACTACAACACGTCGGACAACACCTTGAACTCATTCAAGAAGATTGCCGCCGCAACGATGCCCGACTCAATACAGTTCCGTCAGATCCAAGTGACAGCCGAGACACAGGCTCGTGCGCAGCAGCTCTCTGACAGCATCTTCAACGCAATCAAGGGCGGTGCCGACTTTGCAGAGCTGGCAGAGAAGTACGGACAGACCGGCGCGACACAGTGGATCACGTCTGCAAACTATCAGGGCGCACAGATCGACGGCGAGAACCTGAAGTATATCGGGACAATCACCACACTGCCGCAGAACCAGCTGACAAATCTTTCGCTGAGCCAGGCAAACATAATTCTTGAGGTCACGGCTCGCCACAACCCTGTGGAGAAATACAAGGTGGCTGTCGTGAAGCTGCCGATAGAGTTCAGCAAGGAGACATACAACAAGGCATACAACAACTTCAGCGAGTTCGTGGCTGCAAACAGCACGTTCGAAAAGATGGTCGAGAACGCCGAGGAAGCAGGCTATCGCCTCTACACGCAGAGCGACGTCAGCAGCAGTTCGCACAACATCGGAAGCGTGCGCGGCACCAAGGACGCTCTGAGATGGGTGTTCAATGCTAAGGCAGGAGAGGCTTCACCGATGTACGAGTGCGGTGAGAGCGACCACCTGATGATGGTCGGACTGGCACGCGTCAACAAGGAAGGCTATCGCCCCTTGGCGCAGGTGGCAGACCAGCTTCGTCCGCAGCTTATCCGCGACAAGAAGGCCGACAAGATCATTGCCGACATGAAGGCTGCCAACGCAACCTCAATCGACCAATACAAGAACCTGCCGGGAGCCGTGTCCGACTCCATCAAGCGCGTCACCTTCGCAGCATCGGCATACGTTGCCGCAACGCAGACAGCCGAGCCGGCGATAAGTGCACTGGCAGCGACAGCCAAGGACAACTCACTGAGTGCTCCCCAGAAGGGCAACGGCGGTGTATTCGTGCTGCAACGCTACAACCAGAGCGCAGGCGACGAGACCTATGACGAGGCATCGGAGATGACACGTCTGGAGACCATGCGCGTCAACATCGCCCAGCAGCAGTACATGAGCGACCTCTATCTGAAGGCCGATGTCAAGGACGACCGCTACCTATTCTTCTAAAGAACAGAGATAACAGATTGCCGCGCGGTCTCACACCGTTTGTTGACCGTCGGCACGATAGATACAAAAAAGCAGGTGTGCAGTGAAATCAATCGCTGCACACCTGCTCTGTTTCTGCCGGTACCGGAACCCGAAAAAGCCGGTACTACTTACCTTGCCGTCGAAGTACTACTTACTTTGCCATTGAAGTACTACTTACTTTGCAAAGTAAGATATACCAACTCGGCCGAGTCAGTATATCTTCTTTGCGGGGTAAACATCTTTGCCGTTATCGGGCGAGGGATGTTGTCAGATCTTTCTTTTAGGTATGAAGAAGTCCTTCTCGGTGAGGCCGCACTTCTTGGCAACGCGCTTACAGTAGTCGAGCCTTCCCACTGTGTGGTTTCGTGCATCCGAGCCGAACGTGAACTTCAGTCCGGCTTTCTTCGCCATCACGATGAACTCCTCGTGCGGCACCTGCACGGTGTCGTTTATCTCTATCGCGATGTTCCTGGCGCGGGCGGCATCAATAATCTGCTGCAGCCTTTCCGTTGTCCACAGCGTGTTGTACTGCCGCTCGATGCAACACGGCAGGAAGAACGGACAAGCGAACACGTCCAACGGTTCGTCTCCTGTGAGAATGTCCATGTAGTGCTCCATATTGCGCTTCATGAATTCCTCGGGGTCGTCGATATACGCAGTGTACTCCCACAACATGATTGTCTCTCCATAGCCGTTTCCGTTTGTCACTATCTGCGGATCCATGGCTATATAGTCGGCCTGCGCAATCAGCTCCGGAGACAGGTTCTTCGACCATCCGGGACTCATGGGCTGCAAGCCTATGTAGACCGGATATGGCTTTAGCCCGTCGATGTATTCCTTCAGCTGGGCATCGTTCTTGATGCCCCACGGAGCGATGTTCTCCATGACACCGATTTTCATGTTCAACTGCTTGGACTTGGCAACGATGTCCTCAATCGTCAGGTCTTTGGAGCGGTGGACGTGCAAATCCATCAGTGGGAAATCGGCATTGTCCTCCGTTGCCATTACCGTTTGGCTCTTCTTGCCTGCCGCAAGGCCTGTGTTCAAGAAGGCACCTGCGCAGAGCAGTCCGGATACTTGTAAGAAAGTCTTTCTGTCCATGTTTCAAGTTTTTTTTATTCTGTTATTTCTATTAGGTTGTCTTCAGGTCCCTGTATGCAACTTTCGTAATACCCGTCGCCTGTTGTCCGTGGGCCGCTCGTCACCGTGTAGCCGTTGGCTTTCAGTGTATGTGTCAGCTCGTCCACGGCTTCTTTGCTGCCTACGGAGAAAGCGATGTGGGCATATCCGCTCGGGAATGCACTCTTCTCCTGAGCGGAAACCTCAGGACGGTTCATGATTTCCAACCGTGAACCGTCTGCAAAGGTCAGGAAGTAGGTCTTCAGTCCCGTCTTTGGATTGTGGTACATCCGGTTGGCTCGTGCGGAGAAGAAACGGACGAAGAAGTCCTTCATGCTCTCCAAATCGTGCACATACATTGCAGTGTGGTCTATTCTAATCATTGCCTTATTTTTTTTTCTTATTGGCAAAGTTAACCGGTGACAAATCTTCACGCTTGTTTCATCTTGTCTAATCCTTGTCTTATATTTGCACAGACGATGATGCCGCCGCATAATGCAGGGGCGATATGAACATATAGGGCAATGCCACCGGAGAAACATTCATTTTCGTATGATTACGTCCGGCTCTATCCGAAGGAACAGATAGGGCTGCACAGACAGCCTTCGTGGGAACTGTCGCTTGTGCTCACCGGTTCCGGCATGAGGCTCATCGGAGATACCACAGAGCCTTTTCAGAGCGGCGAAGTCGTGATTATCCCGCCGGAAATACCCCATTGCTGGTATTTTGACGGCGATGATACGGCGGCAGACGGCAAGATTGAAAACATCACGCTGATGTTCACCGAGGATTTCCTTGACAGCTGTTCGCGGAATTTCCCCGAGCTGCACCCGTGTGTCGAGAACCTGAAGAAGAACAGGGAAGCCTTGAAGTACGACGGCCCGCAAGCCGTAACCATCGCATCCATACTGAAGTCGATGTGCGGACAGAGCGATGTGGAACGCCTCTCGTCGATAATAAGGCTGCTCGCCATCCTGCCGTCGGCAGACAAGGCACACACCGTGGGGCGGTACAGGGAGATGGACAAGAAGCAGGAACGGCTGGACATGATACGCATCTTCGTGACCTGCAATGCACAGAGGAACATCTCCCTCGACGATGTTGTCCGTCACGTCGGAATGAACAAGTCGGCGTTCTGCACGTTCTTCCGCCAATCCACGGGAAAGACATTCATCTCCTATCTGAATGAATACAGGATAGAGCTGGCCTGCCGGCTGCTGAAGCAGGAGAACATTCCGGTCTCGGAAGTGTGCTATCATGTCGGCTTCACCGACATTCCTTACTTCAACCGCACGTTCAGAAAGCACAAGGGATGCTCCCCCTCCCAATACCGTTGCGGACAATAGCAGGAGCCGGGGTCGCACGGGACTACCGAGCCGTGAGACCGGAGGCACGGCTCTGTCATTTAAAATGGCAGGGATTTCTTCCAAACTGCGGTCGGTGCGCACATTATCTCTCATGTCCTGTAGCGTGTAACTTCGGAGTGCGCGGCGCACTGTCTATGAATGCCCATCGTTGGGTTC
>CAVDAU010000081.1:0-9828 GCA_963607015.1 Streptococcaceae bacterium | reverse complement strand
GTGCCGCCTGCGGCATCCTCACGTCCTGTGGCTCACGACGGCTGCCCTTGCACATCAAAGATAAAGTCCCTACATTTGCGGGAGAGGAAAGGAAACGGATATGGACTTCAATCAACTCGACTTTGCCGTCTACTGCATCGGGCTGCTCGCCTCCAGGCTCGGGCTGAGCCAGACGGATGTGTACGACCGGCTCAAGGAATCCGGAATACTCAGTGACTATATCGTCAAGGGGTACGGCTCCCTGCATACCTTCGGCAGTGACTACATAGCGAATGACCTGATTGACTACATGAAGGAGAAAGGGGTGCTTGCATGACTGTCTATCACTCATCGTCAGTCGTAGTCGACAAACCGGACGTGTTGCACTCGCGTGAAGCTCTGGATTTCGGCAAGGGCTTTTATGTGACGGTCCTGAGGGAGCAGGCACTGCAGTATGCCGAGCGGTTCAGGCTGAGAGGGCGCAAAGCCTATCTGAATGTCTATGAGCTTGCCGACGGCTGGAGAGGCGGGAATGTCAAGGTCTTTTCTTCATACAATGAGGAGTGGCTGGACTTCATCTCCGCCAACAGGAATCTGCTGCCGGCAAAGAGGTATGATGCAGTTGAGGGTGGTGTCGCCGACGACAGGATCTTCAGGACTGTGGAACTCTATGTCGCAGGTGAGATCAGGAAAGACGAGGCTCTCTCGCGCCTGAAGTACGAGAAGCCGAATCATCAGATATGCCTTGCGAGTCAAAGGCTCATTGACGGCTATCTGACTTACGTCAGCACGGAGGAACTGTGATGGATGCCGGACAGACCATATTGCAAGCCAAGTATGCCCGCATAATCAAGGGGATAGCGGACAGACTGCACATCCCTGTGGAGGAGGCCATGGACGGCTTCTATCACTCTCAGATATTCCGGCTCATGGATCAGGGCATTGCAGATCTGCACTGCCGCAGCGACATCTATCTTGTGGATGAATATTGCTCCGAGACACTCAATTCTTTTCATTATATTTGCCCTGTGCGAGGGACGCACGAAGAAAAAACATAAATACACGATGGAAGCATTACAGATGAACAATCCCGGGGTAACGCCTCTGGATGCGCTGTGGGCGTTGTTCCTGAAGTTGCCGAAGAAAGACAGGATAACATTCGCTCGCAGGATTGCCGGAGAGGAGTCATCAGAAAACCTCAAGGCAGAGGTCGTCAGGCACATCAAGGCTGTGAGGGGCGGCAAAGAGAAGACCTGTAGTTTTGATTCTCTTGCGGAAGCAAAGAAATGGCTTGAGGAATGAAATACAGGATTTACTTTTCGACATCATTCAAGAAGTCATACAAGCTCTGCAAGAAAAGAGGCTTTGACATGTCTCTTTTCGATGAGGTGTATAATCTGCTGTCAGAATACGGTCATCTGCCAGAGAAATATTCCCCGCATCAGCTGAAAGGAAAGCTGAGGGGCGTTTGGGAGTGTCACATAACGCCCGACTGGATAATGCTTTGGGACCGGAATGACAATGAACTGACACTGTATCTCTTGGATACAGGCACCCATGCAGACTTGTACAAGAAATAAACAGAAAATACATAACCGACCAATGAGAACTCTCCGTATCGTCAAGGACGACCCTTACCTGCAGCCCTATGCCGAAGCCATTGAAGGGCGTCACCGCCATGCCATGGACAAGGAGCGGGAGCTGACCGGCGGCACGAGGCAGCTGTCGGAGTTTGCCGACGGCTACCTATACTTCGGCCTGCACGGCACGCCGCAGGGCGGATGGGTGCTCCGCGAGTGGGCACCCAATGCCACAGCCATATACCTCATAGGAACCTTCAACGGCTGGCGGGAGCATGAGGGCTACAGCCTCAAGCCCGTGGGCAACGGCAACTGGGAAATCGAGCTGCCTGCCGGTGCGCTGTGCCACGGCGACCTCTACAAGCTGTCGGTCCACTGGGACGGCGGCAGCGGCGAACGCATACCCGCCTGGGCAACGCGCGTGGTGCAGGATGCGGAGACGAAGATATTCAGTGCGCAGGTGTGGGCACCCGAGGAGCCATACCGCTTCAAGGTGGAGACGTTCCGCCCCAAGCGGCATCCGCTGCTCATCTACGAGTGCCACATCGGCATGGCGCAGGAGGAAGAGAAAGTTGGCACATACCGCGAGTTCCGGCAGAACGTGCTGCCGCGCATCGCTCGGGAAGGCTATAACTGCCTGCAGATCATGGCCGTGCAGGAGCATCCCTACTATGGCAGCTTCGGCTATCATGTGTCGAGCTTCTTCGCCCCGTCGTCGCGCTTCGGCACGCCCGACGAGCTGAAGGAACTTGTCGATGCCGCCCACGCCATGGGGCTGGCGGTCATCATGGACATCGTGCACTCCCACGCAGTGAAGAACACCGCCGAGGGTCTCTCCCTCTTTGCCGGCGACCCCGACCAGTACTTCTGCCACGGCGCACGGCGCATCCATCCGGCGTGGGACTCCTGCTGCTTCGACTACGGCAAGAACGGCGTGCTGCACTTCCTGCTGTCGAACTGCAAGTACTGGCTCGAGGAGTTCCGCTTCGACGGCTTCCGCTTCGACGGCGTGACCTCGATGCTCTACTACAGCCACGGCCTCGGCGAGACCTTCACCTCCTATGCCGACTACTTCGACGGCCATGAGGACGACGATGCCATCTGCTACCTCACGCTCGCCAACAAGCTGGTGCATCAGGTCAATCCCCACGCCATAACCATCGCCGAGGAGGTGTCGGGCATGCCGGGGCTGGCAGCACCGGTGGCTCACGGCGGCTACGGCTTCGACTACCGCATGGCGATGAACATCCCCGACTTCTGGATCAAGACCATCAAGGAGCGCATTGACGAGGACTGGAAGCCCTCCACCATCTTCTGGGAAGTCACCAACCGCCGCAAGGACGAGCGCACCATATCCTACGTCGAGAGCCACGACCAGGCCCTCGTCGGCGACAAGACCATCATCTTCCGCCTCATCGATGCCGACATGTACTGGCACATGCAGAAGGGCGACGAGAACTACACCGTGCGCCGTGGCATGGCACTCCACAAGATGATACGCCTCGTCACCGCCGCCGCCGTCAACGGAGGCTATCTCAACTTCATGGGCAACGAGTGGGGGCATCCGGAGTGGATTGACTTCCCCCGCGACGGCAACGGCTGGAGCCACAAGTATGCACGCCGCCAGTGGAGCCTCGTCGACAATCCCTCGCTCTGCTATCACCAACTCGGCGATTTCGATGCCGCCATGCTCAGCGTCCTGAAGAGCATTCCGGCGTTTGAGAACACGGCGGTGCAGGAGATATGGCACAACGACGGCGACCAGATTCTCGCCTTCGCGCGCGGCAGGCTGCTGTTTGTCTTCAACTTCAACCCCGTCCGTTCGTTCACGGACTATGGCTTCCTCGTCCCCGAAGGCTCGTACCGCACGGTGCTGAACACCGATGCTCCGGCGTTCGGCGGCTGTGGCTTCTGCGACGACAGCGTGGAGCACTTCACCCTGCCCGACGACCTCTACCGTGCCGACGGCAAGGGGTGGCTGAAGCTCTATGTCCCTGCCCGCTCGGCGCAGGTGCTCCGGAAGGTCTGAACACACACCCTGACACCATGCGGCCATGATCGGAACGATGACAGCCCTGACGATGAGGATGCTGGCGGCAGCGGTTCTTGCCGCCTGCCTGTGCGTGGGTGCTGCGGCACAGGAGGCCGCCGCTCCCGACTCCGCCGCCAGCCACATCCACCGCCTGCGGCAGCAGCTCGACAGTGAGGACGACGGTGCACGCCGCGCCCTGCTCGGCTCGCTGCTCGCCGGAGCCTATGCCGACTATGCCGCCACACACTCATACGCGATGCGCGGCCGCACGGAGATGGCAGCCTCTGCCGCCGCTCCCGCCGACATGCGCGAATGGACACCGCAGATGTTCCACAGCCGCATCGACACGCTGCTACAGCTCTCGCTCGCCAATCCTCCGCTCCTGCTGCGCACGTCAGCCCGTGACCACGTGCCGACTGTCACGCCGCGCAGGGACGGGAAGTACTACCGCCACTGCCTCCTGCAACCCGTGGCCGAGCGTGCCATCGCACTCTATGAGTCCCTCGCGTCTGCCGGTGCGGACATCCCCACGCAGGAACGCATCGCCGCCATCGACAGCATGCTCACTGCCACATACGCTGCCGCCGCCGACATGGAGGAGGCCGTCATCCTCAGCACCACTGCCGCCCTCGGGCGACAGCATGCCGCTGCCACCACGGCAGAAGAAAGGAATGTCGTCGCCGCACGGCTCGACAGCCTTATCGCCGCCTGCCGATCCAACACCGTGTGTGCCGAGGCATACATACTCAAGTCCTCATGGCTGGACGCAGATCGGAAGCACGCCGAGGCACTGGCCGTCTGCGACGAGGGCATACGCCGCTACCGCCGCTATCGCCGGACGGGCATCCTCAAGAACCTCAGATCGCAAATCCTGCGGCAGGAAGCCTCTGCCGCCGTCGGTGGCTTCGTCTACCCCGGGCGCACGGCAGAGTTCCGCGTCAGCTTCAGGAACACCGGTGACATAACCCTGCGCCTCGGCAATGACACGCACGTGCTCCACACCGGTGCGGCACGCCGCTACACCGCCCACGACACCATAGCCGCCATCGGTATTCCCGACGAGTGCGGCACATACACCTTCGGCCTGTCGTTTCGCGGACATGGCACCAAGAAGACAGGTCGCATGAGCCTGCCGGTCACGCGGCTGAAGATACTGTCCCTGTCTCTGCCCGATGGGAGCACCGAGATGCGTGCTGTCGATGCCGCCACGGGACAGCCCTTAGAGGGCGTGGAGCTGACGTTCACGCGTCGCGACGGCAAGGCTGTCGTGGCACGCCTCACGACCGGCAGTGACGGCACGGCAGTGCTGCCGCCGCAGGACGGACGGCAGACGCTCACCTACAGTGCCGTGCTGGGCACCGACACGGCACTCGCCCCGCAGACGCTATACACCGGAGGCACTGCCGCCGCCACGGCGGAGGAGGACGATGAAAAGACGGTGCTGACGCTGCTGACCGACCGTGCCGTCTACCGCGCCGGACAGACCATATATATAAAAGGTATAGCCTACACCCGCACGGGCGACACCGCCGCCGCCCTCGAAGGACGCAGCTACACCATCCGTCTTCTCGACGGCGACGGCAGGGAGGTGGCGGCACAGCAGGCCACGACGGGCAGCTTCGGCTCGTTCGCCATGGAGCTGGCACTGCCGCCGGCGGTGCGCAGCGGCAGCTTCAGGATCTGCGACGCGCAGGGCACGGCATCTGCCATCGTGCGTGTGGAGGAATATCGCCGTCCGGGCTACGAGATAACGTTCGACCCCATCTGTCGTCCCTACCGCACGGGCGACACCGTGCACGTCACCGGCAGCGTCACGTCATACAGCGGTGCCCGCGTGCAGGACCTGCCGCTGGCATACACCGTTGCCGCACGTGAGCGGTGGGGTTGGCGCAACAGCCGTGACGGCAAGGGCGTGGCGGCAGACACCGTGCGGATTGACAGCACGGGACGCTTCGACATCGCCGTGGCACTGAAGCCGCAGGACGGCGACGGCAGCGTGCTGTACACCGTTGAGGCACGCCTCACCGCTGCCGGTGGCGAGACCCAACAGGCCTCCATGAGCATTGAGGCCGACAGGCAGGCATACGTCATCAGTCCCGAAGGCATAGGGACGTATGTGCAGAAGAACGACAGCGGCGGCACCTTCCGCGTGCGTGTACTGAACAGAAACGGTGAGGAGGTGGCGGCAGACGTCCGCTACCGCCTGTATCGCCGACAGCGGCAGGGCAGTGCGGAGGGGGAGACCCTCGTCGGACAAGGCACGCTGAGTGCCAATACGCCGCACGCCATGGGTCTGTGGCAGGGACTGCCGTCGGCGACCTACAGGGTGGTCTTCACAGTGGCAGGGGAGGAGAGCCTCGCGCGGGACTGCCGTGCGGAGAGCAGCACGGAGTTCGTGCTCTACAGCGTGGATGATGTCGTGCCGGGGTCGTTCATGGACGTGTTCTGCGATGCCGAGGACGGCACGCTCACCTTCGACGAACGCCATCCGGCGGTCTTCCGCTTCGGCACGTCGCACGCCGAGGCACACGTCTTCATGGACATCTTCAGCCAGCGGCAGCGCGTCGGCAGCCACAGGCTCGAAATGGACAATGCCATCCGGCCGCTGACCATAGACTACCGGCCGGAGTATGGCGACGGCGTGACGGTGCTGCTCACCTTCGTCAAGGACGGGCAGACACACAGCCGCCGCGTGCGGATTGAGAAGGCTGTGCAGGACAGGACGCTGGACATGGAGTGGCAGACGTTCCGCGACAGGATGCAGCCGGGGCAGGACGAGGCGTGGAGGCTTGTCGTGAAGAACCCCGACGGCACTCCCGCAGCAACGGAGATGCTTGCCATGATGTATGACGCCTCTCTCGATGCCGTCTATAAACGCAGTCAAAGCCTCGCCTTCCGTCCGCTGCGCCGCCTGCCATACGTGAGCAGCAGCGAGAGCCGCAGCCACTACGGCGGTGCGGTGAATCTGCAGGCACAACGGCGGAGCGTGAGGGAGACCCCGATAGAGACAGACCGGATTGGCGTGCTGCCGTTCATGTCCGATGCTTACGGCACGCTTCACCTGCCCGTGTCGCGCGCCATGCCGCTGATGGCCGTGGCGAAGACGGAGGAGGCAGCCAATGTCGCCGCCGACACCGGCGAGGAGGCCGCCCCCGTGGGTCTGCGTACCGACTTTGCCGAGACGGCATTCTTCCTGCCGTCGTTGCGGACAGACAGCACGGGGACGGCAGTGGTGACATTCCGCGCTCCTGAGAGCCTCACGCGCTGGAACGTGGCTGTCTACGGCCACACGCGCGACATGAAGACCGGCATGCTCGGTGCCACTGCCGTGACGCAGAAGGACCTGATGGTGCGCCCGCACCTGCCGCGCTTCGTCCGTGCCGGTGACAGGCTCCGCCTGACGGCTATCGTCAGCAACCTGTCCGGCAGGGACATCGACGGCGAGGCTTGTCTCGAGCTGTTCGACACCGCGACAGGCAAGGTCACGTCACGCCGGTCGGCAGACTTCAGCACCGTGGCCGGAGGCAATGCCACCGTGGGCTTTGACATCGACATACCCGAGGACGGCGACGGCACCATCGGCGTGCGCATGACGGCACGCGGCGGCGGCTTCGGCGACGGCGAGCAGCACACGTTGCCGGTGCTGACCGACAAGCAGCGCATCACGGAGACCGTGGCGATGTCCGTCCGTGGCGGCGCGACACGCACGTACAGCCTCGAGAACCTCTTCAACCGGCATAGCCCCTCCGCCACACGGCGCAGCATGACCGTGGAGCTGACAGGCAATCCGGCATGGTATGCCGTGCAGGCATTGCAGGACATCGGCGAGCCGCAGCACGACGATGCCGTGGCGTGGGCAGCGGCATACTATGCCAACACCCTCGCGGCAGCCATCACCGGCAGTGAGCCTCACGGCGGTACAGCCCTTGCCAAGCTCAGATCCATGCAGGGCGATGACGGAGGATGGAGCTGGTTCAGCGGGATGGCGTCGGACGAGACCGTCACTGCCGGCATTGCCGTACTGCTCGCCCGTCTGAGGATGCTCACGGAAGGCATGGGCGTGGCTGCCGACAGCGATGCCGTGGCGATGGCCGACAGTGCCCTCGGCTTCCTGCACCGCCGGATGCAGGAGCATTGGCAGGACATACGCCGCCGGAACAGTGATGCGGACGGCTACATGCTGTCTGCCACCGACATGCAGTATCTCTACCTCATTGCCATCAGCGGTGCGGAGATTCCGCAGCAATATCGTGCGGCGTACCGCTTCTTCCTCGACAAGGTGGACAATGTCCTCGGCAGCCATGATGTGACGGCAGAGGCGCAGGGTGCCGTCATCATGAAGCGTGCCGGCAAGGAGCGTGCGGCGCAGAGGTTCATAACGTCCCTGAAAGGGATGATGGTGCGCAGTGCGGAGACGGGCGCACACTTCGCGTCCTCCGACGTGCCCTGCACCTGGGGCATGATGCCCATCCCGCAGCACGTGGCAGCCATGGAAGCCCTGCGCGAGTGTGGCGGTGAGGAGAGCCTGACGGAAGAGATGAAGCTGTGGCTCCTCGGGCAGAAGCGGGGACGCAGCTGGAGTTCGCCCGTCGGCACTGCCGATGCCGTCTACGCACTGCTGCTTGACGGCAGCAATCTGCTGCTCGACGACGGCGGCGACGCACGCCTGACGCTTGCCGGCGAGACCGTCGGTACCGCCGATGCCGACAAGGAGTCGGACGGCAGCATGGGGCCGCGCCGCGTCAGCCGCATGTATGGCGAAGGCTCCAAGGCCATAGACGCACGCAGCGTCACCGTGGAGAAGGACGGCGTGGGGATGGCGTGGGGAGCTGTCAGTGCGCAGTACGTCAGCCCCGTGGCGGATGTCGGGCGGTATGGCGACGTGATGGGCATAGACCGCAGGCTGTTTGTCGAGCGCGTCGCTGCCGACGGGCGCAAGAGCCTCGAACCGGTGGATGCGGACACGGATCTGCACGTCGGCGACGTGGTGGTGTCGCGCCTCACGCTCACGCTCGGCAGCACCCTCGACTTCGTGAATGTCACAGACCGTGCCGGCGCACTGCTGGAGCCGTCGGCGCAGGTCTCCGGCTACCGCCACGGCAGTGGCACGGGCTATTATCTCGAGATTGGGGATGCGGAGACGAGCCTCTTCTTCCGCACGCTCGGCGAGGGCGTGCACGTGTTTGAGGTTCGCTACACGGCATCGCACGCCGGCGCATGCCGCCTCGGCATCACCACCGTGGAGAGCACCTATGCTCCGGAGTTCTCCGCACACACGGCCGGCGGCACGGTGAATGTTGAGCGGTAACCCACATCAGTCCTTCATGCTTCATAGAAAATCTTGCCGACGCGGTCGATGTGCCGGCCGATGGGTTTGCCGGAAACGCTCGCGTAGTCGAGTAGGTCGACCTTATAGAGCAGGCCTGTGTCGTCAATGTCGTCGAGCATACGCATGATGTCACGGCTGTCAATGCCGTCGCCCACAAGCGCAAGGTCGATGTCGGATCCCTGCCGGTAGTTGCCCTTGGCTCTCGACCCGAAGATGATGACCTTTCTTATGTTCCCGTATCTCCTGAACACGGAGCACAGATCCCTCACCGTATCGTCGCTCAATCCGTACATGGCACAAGTGTGTGTGTTTATTGTTCGTTTGAAACGTGATGGCAATACGTTACAGTTTCACCACAATGCGATTTTCCCTGCCATGCCCAAATCAAGGGTTGCAGTTGCAATACCTAATGCTTGAAACACACGGCTCATGGTTGGCAGAGTGATAACACTTGTACCTTTTTCCAGTTTGGAAATTTGAGCACGTTGCACACCGATGCGCTCACCAAGTTGTTCTTGTGTGAGATTTTGAGCCAGCCGAGCCTTGCGTATAGCTTCGCCCAATATGTATGCGTTCACTTCTTCTTTGAGTTTGGCTTCCATGGCTTCGCGCTCCGGAGTACCTCTTTTGCCCCAAAGTTTATCCTTCATATTGTCTGCCGGTATCAATTTCATCTGTGCCATAATGCTATCTCTTTTTATTGTTAAAGTATTCTTTTCTAATTTCTTCCGCTTTGGCAATCTCCTTCAATGGAGTTTTTTGAGTTTTCTTGACTATGCCATGCGTGGCAATAACCAAGGTGTCCTGCTCTGTGTCCCAAAAGGAGAAAAGCCTATAACAAATACCGTTGTAAAGGGTGCGGAACTCCCATATATCGGTATTTTCAAGTTTCTTGAAAATGTCAACTT
>CAVDAU010000080.1:9567-9922 GCA_963607015.1 Streptococcaceae bacterium | reverse complement strand
TCGAGGGTCGGTTCCGGAATCCCTGTTATTTCAGATAGACTGCGCCTGCTAAGACCTTTGTCAAGTCTGCGCTTACGACAGTTCTCTGCCAAAATTGTGGCCAACCGCTCCGGATTCTTGTCGAAAATATCAAAGCTATATTCCATAATATATTATACCAAAACAGTGATATGTCCACGTATCACTTAAAATAATATGCCAAAGATAGCAATTATTGTGCTTATGGGCAAGTGATTTTATATGTACTGACGACATGATTCTTATCAGCAATGCCACAGGCACAAGTGTTGGGTTCCGGGTTTTTGGTGTTGGACTTTGGGTGAAAAAGAAGTAATGTAACACGCAACACGCAGAA
>CAVDAU010000080.1:0-9557 GCA_963607015.1 Streptococcaceae bacterium | reverse complement strand
CGTTATAGGACATGAGCTGCAGTTTGGAAGAAATCCAAGCCATTTTAAATGAAATAGCCGTGGTGCTTATTTGAAATGATTCTAAATTTCCTTGTGCTGTGGAAAACTATGGCTTACCTTTGCGCCCGGTAATAAAACATAGAGGACGCAAGGGATACAGGACATGAGATTATCTGAACTTAAGACCGGCGACAAGGCTGTTGTGGTGAAGGTGCTGGGACACGGTGGCTTCCGCAAGCGCATTGTGGAGATGGGATTCATCAGGGGCAAGAAGGTGGAGGTGATGTTGGCAGCACCGCTCAACGACCCTGTGAAGTATCGCATAATGGGCTACGAAATCTCCCTGAGACGTGAGGAGGCATCGCTGATAGAGGTGATGACAATGGACGAGGCCGAACGCCTGGAACATGAGAAGCAGGAGTCACAGCAGGCAGCCATGCAGCAGTCTGACACTCCGGTAGCGGACGGAAGTCCGGACATCGACGATGAGGAACTGAGCCGCCTGGCCCTGAACGTGCGCAAGACCATAAACGTGGCTCTTGTCGGCAATCCAAACTGCGGCAAGACATCGCTCTTCAACATTGCGTCGGGTGCCCACGAGCATGTCGGCAACTACAGCGGTGTGACCGTGGATGCCAAGATGGGACACTTCCGGTTTGAGGGATACAACATAAACCTCGTGGACCTGCCCGGCACGTACTCGCTGTCGTGCTACAGTCCCGAAGAGCTGTATGTGCGCAAGGAGATTGTTGAGAAAACGCCCGACATAATACTGAACGTGATAGACTCGTCGAACATCGAGCGCAACCTGTATCTGACGACGCAGCTCATTGACATGAACCTGCGCGTGGTGTGCGCCCTGAACATGTACGATGAGTTGTTGGCCAGCGGCAACAAGTTCGACCACATGAAGTTGGGCGAGCTGCTGGGTGTGCCGATGATCCCTACCGTGAGCCGCAGCGGCAAGGGCCTTGACCGTCTGTTCCGCATCATCATCTGCATGTACGAAGGCAATGAACTGCGCGACCGGGACGGACGTGTCTATCATTCGCGCCATATACACATAAACCACGGTGCCGATGTGGAGAAAGGCATCAGCGCACTGATGGACGAGCTGAAGAAGAACCAGGACTTGCGTGCACGCTTCTCCACACGTTTCCTCGCCATAAAGCTGCTCGAGAACGACAAGGACATTGAGACAGTCATAGGCAACCTTGACGGCGGCAAGGAGATTCTGAAGTTGCGCGATGCCGAAGCCGAAGACATAAAGAAGACCGTCGGCGAAGACAGCGAGACCACCATCATGGATGCCAAGTATGGCTTCATATCGGGTGCGCTGAAAGAGACGTTCGTCGATGCCCAACGCACAGACACGCGGCAGGTGACTAAGATAATAGACTCCGTCGTGACGAACCGCTATGTGGGATTCCCTCTGTTTTTCGTCCTGCTGTTCGTGATGTTCGAGGTCACTTTCACGCTCGGGCAATATCCCATGGACTGGATTGAAGCCGGCGTGGGGTGGGTCGGCGATGCCATATCGGCACGCATGGACGACGGTCCGCTGAAGGCAATGCTTGTGTCGGGCATACTGGGTGGCGTGGGAGCCGTCATCGTGTTCCTGCCGCAGATACTGATACTCTATTTCTTCATCTCGCTGATGGAGGAGTCCGGCTACATGGCCCGCGCCGCTTTCATCATGGACAAGCTGATGCACAGGATGGGGCTGCACGGCAAGTCGTTCATCCCGCTGATTATGGGATTCGGCTGCAACGTGCCGGCGATAATGTCCACGCGCACCATCGAGAGTCCCCGAAGCCGGTTGGTGACAATGCTGGTGTTGCCGCTGATGAGCTGTAGTGCACGTCTGCCTATATACCTTATTATAACAGGCGTGTTCTTTGCCAAGTATCAGGCATTGGTGGTTCTGTCGCTCTATGCCATCGGCATCTTCCTGTCCGTAGTCATGGCACGCATATTCTCCAAGTTCTTTGTCAGGGACGACAACATGCCGTTTGTGATGGAGCTGCCGCCTTACCGCTGTCCGACAGCCAAGGCCATCTTCCGTCACACATGGGAGAAAGGCCGCCAGTATCTGTGGAAGATGGGACACATAATCCTTGTGGCGTCGATCGTCGTGTGGTTCCTCGGCTACTATCCCGACCATGACAGCTACGACACTGTGGCCGAGCAGCAGGAGAACTCCTACTTGGGACAGATCGGCAAGGCCATTGAGCCTGTGTTCAAACCCTGCGGCTTCGACTGGAAGCTCGATGTCGGTCTGCTTGCAGGAGCCGGTGCCAAGGAACTTGTGGCAAGCACAATGGGCGTGCTGTATGCCGATACCGAGGGCGTTGAGGATACGGAGCAGGCTGCCGAGAGCGGACTGGCGGACGCCATACGTGCGGAAGGCGTGACACCGTTGGCGGCTTTCTGCTATCTGCTGTTTGTATTGGTGTACTTCCCGTGCATCGCCACCATCTCAGCCATAAAGGGAGAGACGGGGCAGTGGAAGTGGGCACTCTTCACGGCGGGCTACACCACGCTGCTGGCGTGGATAGTGTCGGCCTCGGTATATCAGATCGGCATGCTTCTCGCATGACCTTGCTGTCGGGAATGTTAAAGTCAGGAGACGGTCTATGGGGTGGCAGGACATTGTGGTCGGCATAGTCATAGTGCTATGCCTGGTGAAGATGCTGATGAGCATCTTCGGAAAGTCGGGCGGCAAAGGCAGGGGAGACGGCGTTTGTGCGCACTGCACGTCGCCGTGCGACATCAAGCGGCTGTATGACCGCAAGCGTGATGCCTGTGAGAATAAGGAGAAAAAAACGGACGATTCGTGTTGCAGTTAAAAATAATTGTCTATCTTTGCAACCGCTTTCGGTTCGGCAACGGTGCTGTGCTCGAAGCAGAAACATGATGGTGCCTTGGATGAGTGGTTTAGTCTACGGTCTGCAAAACCGTCTACGGCGGTTCGAATCCGCCAGGCACCTCTTTAACGTGGAAGGGAGAACAAACGAATGGGTTTGTTCTCCTTTTTTTGTTGCGAAATCCATACATTTGTCATCAGATGACGGAAGAACATCCCACGAACAGTGAAACATCAACTCAAAAAAACAGAATAATGAAACTGAAATCTCTTTTGGCCTTGCCGCTGATTTGCATGGTGGTGGCCTGTGGCAACGCTCCCAAGGGGGCAGACAATCCGGTGTTGACCATCGATGGCGGACAGATACAAGGCGTGCTGACCGACTCGAGCAACGTGATGGTATATAAAGGCATACCCTATGCCGCACCTCCCACAGGTGAACTGCGCTGGAAGAAGCCGCAGCCGGTAGTGGCATGGCAGGGCGTCAAGATTGCCGACAAGTGGGGACCGGCAGCAATGCAGGCGAAGCACGAGAAGGGACAATTCTATACCACGGAGTTCTACTGGCAGGGCGACCCCGAGATGAGTGAAGACTGCCTGTACCTGAACGTATGGGCTCCGGCGGCTACGGTGGGAAACACGGAAGCCCGCCTGCCGGTGGCCATGTGGATTCATGGCGGGGCATACTCCGGCGGCTATGGCTACGAGGTGACGATGGACGGCGACGACTGGGCACAGCACGGTGTCATCCTGGTCACCATAAACTATCGTCTCGGTGTCCTCGGTTTCCTGTCTCATCCGTTGCTGTCTGAAGAAGATGCCGACCACACGTCGGGCAACTACGGCACATACGACCAGGCCGCAGCCCTGAAGTGGGTTCATGAGAACATCGCCCAATTTGGCGGCGATCCCGACAACATCACCGTCTTCGGACAGAGTGCCGGTGCACAGAGCGTGAAGACCATGGTGACCTCGCCGATGACTAAAGGTCTTGTGGCGAAGGCGATAATACAGAGCATAGGCGGCATTGGCGAGGCCATACCGAGTGCAACGGCCGAGGATGCCGAGAAACTCGGCAAGGACATTATGGATGCCGGAGGTCTCACGACATTGGAGCAGATGCGTGCCGCCGGCTACGACGAACTCAGTGCGGCAATGGGAAAGTACATGGCAGAGAAGAAGACCTACGTGATGCTTGCCCCGCACATCGACGGCAAGCTGCTGACCACCGACTTCTCGACGGCAGCAATGAAGAACGAGATATCCGACGTGCCTTACATGATAGGCCACACAGCCAATGACATCTTCCCGCTGTCCGACAGCGAGAGTCGCTTCTGCGAGGTGCGCGACTCGATAGGCTCATACAAGGCATACAACTACAGCTTCAACCGTGCCCTCCCGGGCGACAGTGCCGGTGCTTTCCACTCGTCGGAGCTGTGGTTTGTCTTCCACACGCTGAAGAACAGTTGGCGTCCGTTCACCTCAGGCGACTACAAGCTCAGCGACACCATGGTGGACTACTGGACCAACTTTGCCAAGACCGGCAACCCGAACGCCGACGGTGCTGACGAGTGGCCTGCAAGTACAAAGGACGCTCCGTTCGTGATGCAGCTACAGGTCGCAGAGGAGTAACCTGACAAAGCAGACCTTTTCATTCCGAAAACAACAAAACCCGAAGATTATATGGAAAACAGAAGTTTAGTGACCATTGCCGACTACAGCAAGGAGAAGATACTCTATATGCTCGACATGGCCAAGGAGTTCGAGGCACACCCTAACCGCCGTCTTCTTGGCGGCAAGGTCGTTGCGACGCTGTTCTTCGAACCGTCGACACGCACCCGACTGAGTTTTGAGACAGCGGCAAACCGCTTGGGAGCGCGTGTCATTGGGTTCAGTGACCCGAAGGCCACCAGCTCGTCGAAGGGGGAGACGCTGAAGGACACAATAAAGATGGTGAGCAACTATGCCGACATCATCGTGATGCGCCACTATCTGGAGGGTGCCGCACGCTATGCAAGTGAGGTCACGGAGGTGCCGGTGGTCAATGCCGGTGACGGAGCACACCAGCACCCGTCGCAGACCATGCTCGACCTGTACTCCATATACAAGACGCAAGGCACGCTGGAGAACCGCCACATCTATCTCGTGGGCGACCTGAAGTACGGCCGCACGGTTCATTCCCTCATCCAGGCCATGCGCCATTTCAATCCGACATTCCACTTCATCGCGCCCGACGAGCTGCGCATGCCCGACGAGTACAAGCTGTACTGCGACGAGCACGGCATCAGATATCTGGAGCACCGCGACTTCACGGCGGAGAACATTGCCGATGCCGACATCCTGTATATGACCCGCGTGCAGCGCGAGCGTTTCACCGACCTTGAAGAGTATGAGCGTGTGAAGAACGTCTACATTCTCCACAACGCGATGCTCGACGGCACGAAGCCCAATCTGCGCATACTGCATCCGCTGCCGCGCGTCAACGAGATAGCCTATGATGTCGACGACAACCCCAAGGCCTACTACTTCCAACAGGCCCGGAACGGACTCTATGCCCGCCAGGCCATACTGTGCGACGTGCTGGGCATAACGCTCGACGAGGTCAAGGCCGACTCGCTCAGGTTGAGTGCAGAGAGCAAGAATTAACAGAGGAAAGAAAAACGGATTTACAATATATGTCACGCGTAAACAAACAAGAACTGCAGGTTGCCGCTCTGAAGAACGGCACCGTGATCGATCACATACCGAGCCAGAAGCTCTTCACCGTGGTGTCGCTGCTCGGGCTGGAGCACATGGACAACAACATCACCATCGGATTCAACCTCAGCAGCCGACTGCTCGGCAAGAAGGGCATCATAAAGGTGGCGGACAAGTTCTTCTCCACCGACGAGATCAACCGCATTGCCGTGGTTGCGCCGAACGTGCGCATCAACATCATCCGCGACTATGAGGTCGTCGAGAAGATAGAACTCGAACTGCCCGATGAGCTGGTCGGCATCGTGAAGTGCTCGAACCCCAAGTGCGTTACCAACAACGAACCTATGCGTACACGCTTCAGCGTGATAGACAAGAATACGTGTACCATCAAGTGCCACTACTGCGACAAGGAACAGAAGCGTGGCGACATCACTATTCTGTAGCACGCCATGGCGCAACAACAAACAAGCACCACTATGAAAGAAGACTGGAAGCCGGGGACGCTGATCTATCCGCTCCCTGCCGTGCTGGTGTCGTGTGGCAGCACGCCCGAGGAGTACAACATACTCACTGTGGCGTGGACCGGCACCATCTGTACCAACCCGCCGATGTGCTACATCTCGGTGCGTCCGGAACGCCATTCCTATGACATCATACGCCGCAACATGGAGTTTGTCATCAACCTGACGACCGAGCGTCTTGCGCGTGCCACGGACTGGTGCGGCGTGCGTTCGGGCAGGGACCACAACAAGTTCAGCGAGATGAACCTCACGCCCGGGCAGTGCAGCGTCGTCCGCTGTCCGCTCATCGAGGAGTCGCCGCTGAGCATCGAGTGCCGCGTCAAGGAGATTCTCGCTTTGGGTTCGCACCACATGTTCATTGCCGACGTGGTGAACGTGCGTGCCGACAAGCAGAACCTCGACCCTGCGACGGGAGCGTTCGACCTCGCCGCCGCGCGTCCGTTGGTCTATCTGCATGGCGGATACTACGGGTTGGGCGACAAGATAGGCAAGTTCGGCTGGTCGGTCAAGAAATAGCAAGCAGCCGGACGACGTATGGCGTGAAGACAATCAGCCCCACCACGGCTGCGGCGATGGCTGTCACCAGCACCGCACCTGCGGCTATGTCCTTTGCCTTGCCTGCCAGTGCGTTCCACTCAGGCGACACCAAGTCCGTCAGCGTCTCCACTGCCGTGTTGAACAGTTCGGCGGCAATCACCATGCCGATGCACAACGTCACGGCAATCCACTCCATGCGGCTGATGCCGAGCAGCCAACCGCACACCGTCACCGCCACTGCCGCCAGCAGGTGGAAGTCGAGGTGCTGTTCCTGCCCTATGCAGGACTTCAGTCCGTTCCACGCATAGCCGAAGCTGCGTATCTGCTTCTTGAAACCGTGCTTCATCGTTCTCCTCCGGTCCACGTTGCCGTGTCTACATTCGTGTTATGCTCTTCACTCCCTTGACGGCACGCAGCTTCTTCACCAGTGCGTCGAGCTTGCCCGTGTCGCCGACCATCACCGTCAGTCGGCCGCTGAACAGTCCGTCGTTCGCGTCGATGTTGATGTTCCGCAGTGATATGCCGTCTTCCTTGTTTATCAGCGATGTCAGGTTCGTGACAATCCCGATGTCGTCGTTCCCCACCACCATGAGCGTGATGGGGTAGGCCGTGCCTGTCGACTTGCCTGCCCATCGTGCCTTGACGATGCGGTAGCCGAAGCGTTCGCGCATGCTCGGGGCATTGGGGCAGGTGGTGCGGTGTATCTTGATGCCGCCCGACACCGACACGAAGCCGAAGATGTCGTCGCCGTAGATGGGGTTGCAGCACTTCGCCAGCTGGTACTGTATGCCCTTGAGGTTCTGGTCGATGACCAGCACGTCCTCCTTCCCCGCATCCTCGTCGCCCTGCGGCTGCAGGTTGTAGCCGTCGGCACTGCGCGGCTGCGTCTCGCCTGCCGTGGCATCGCTGTCACGCCGCTGCTGCTCCACATATTGGTCTATGATGTAGCCCGTGTCGAGCGTACCCTCCGCGATGCTCTGATAGAAGTCGGTGATGACCTTGAACCCCAGCCGCTTGATCAGGTGCATCATGACTGCCTCGTCCAAGTCTATCTTGCGGTTCTTCAGCTTCCGCTCTATCTCCTCGCGGGCGAAGGCGTGCTGTCGTGCGGCGTTCTCCTTCAGTGCCTGCTTGATTTTTGTCTTTGCCTTCGACGTGACGACAAACTTCAGCCATCCCTGCTTGGGTGTCTGTGAGGCCGATGTTGTCACCTCCACCTGGTCGCCGCTGTGCAGCACCTGACGTATCGGCACGTTCTTGCCGTTCACCTTTCCGCCGGTGCAGATGCTGCCTAACTTGGTGTGGATGGCGAAGGCGAAGTCCAGCACCGTGGCTCCGCGCGGCAGCTTGTACAGGTCGCCCTTGGGCGTGAACACAAAGACCTCGTCCTCATAGAGATCCATCTTGAACTGATCCATGGCGGCGCGTCCGTCGTTGTCCTCCGATGCCTCCAGTGCTTCGCGCACGCCGGTCAGCCAGTCGTCGACACCGCTTTCGTCCTTGACACCCTTGTATCGCCAGTGTGCCGCCAGTCCGCGCTCGGCAATCTCGTCCATGCGTTCGGTGCGTATCTGCACCTCCACCCACCGGCCTTCGGGACCCATCACGGTGATGTGCAGCGACTCGTAGCCGTTGCTCTTCGGCACCGACAGCCAGTCGCGCAGACGCTTGGGGTTGGGCTGGTACATGTCCGTCACTATGGAGTAGGCCTGCCAGCACTGCTGCTTCTCTTTGTCGGGCGGGGAGTCTATGATGATGCGTATTGCAAACAGGTCGTAGACACCCTCGAACGGCACCTTCTGCTTCTTCATCTTCTGGTAGATGGAGTGTATGGACTTGGTTCGTCCCTTGATGTGGAACTTCAGTCCTGCCTCCTCCAGCTGTGTCTGTAGCGGTGCGGTGAAGCGTTCTATGTATGCGTCGCGGCTCTTCTTGGTCTGGTTCAGCTTGTCCTTGATGTGGTAGTAGACATCGTGTTCGGTGTACTTCAACGACAGGTCCTCAAGCTCCGACTTCAGCGTGTACAGTCCCAGCTTGTGGGCCAGCGGTGCGTAGAGGTATGCCGCCTCGTTTGCCACCTGCCGCCGTGCCTCGTCGTTCTCCACGTCGCGTATCTGCCGCATCAGGTTCACGCGGTCGGCAATCATGATCAGGATCACGCGCATGTCCTCGGCGAAGGTCAGCAGCAGCTTGCGGAAGTTCTCCGACTCTATGGTCGGGCTTTTGGTGTATAGCTCCCGGATGCGTATCAGTCCGCGCACAATCACCGCCACATCCTTGCCGAAGCCTGCTTCGATGTCCGTGGCGGTCGTCACGCCGCTGCCGGCGAGGTCGTGCAGCATTATGGCCAGTATCCCCGCCCGCTTCATTCCGATTTCGTCTGCCACGATGATGGCGGTCTGCAGGTCCTTGACTATCGGGTTCAGCCCGAAGATGTCGCGATGCAGCCTGCCCTCGTCCGCGGCCTTGCCTATCAACTCCTTCAGCCGCCGTATCTCCCCGCTGCCGATGGTGCCGGCGGTCAGTCGCAGCAGCCTGCGGTATGATGTCAGGAACAGCCCTCTCTCGTCTGCTGTAAAGAATTCCATGTTGTCCTCTCCTATGTGTGTGTACGCCTCCCTTTCGGGCGACTACCTTATGGCAAATGTAGACACTTTATGTCGAAATGCCGGCACGGCGCGGCGAATTTCACAAACTTTTATGCCTCAATGTCGATGACGATGTCCGGTGTCGGGTTTTTAGCGTTGTAACGCATTGAAAATCAGTGCCTCCATGGCTGTACGTCCACAGGTTCTATGGCTGTACGTCCACAGGTTCTATGGCTGTACGTCCACAAGTCTATGGCTGTACGTCCACAGTTCTATGGCTGTACGTCCACAGAGCTATGGCTGTACGTCCACGGAGCTGTGGCTGTACGTCCACAGACGCGCTGATTT
>CAVDAU010000079.1:0-9938 GCA_963607015.1 Streptococcaceae bacterium | reverse complement strand
GTCAGACATATAATGTCTCAAGCCAATGACATTAATGTCTCGAGCCAACACGATTAATGTCCCGAGGCAAGACGATTAATGTCAACACCCAAAGCCCAACATCCTCGGACTGCGGTCGGAAGATAAAAAGGTTGGGGCTGTTGTGTTGCTGTCATGCTTTTTTATTCATACCTTTGTGCCGTCGTGACGGGAAATGGTGCGACACGCACGCACCGTCACACGGCAAGAACAGGAAAAGACAGGAAATGACCACAGGACGCAACATCACTGCAACGATGGCTATGACAGCCACAACGATGTCCACCACAACCCTTCGGGGTTGAGGGCTGTTTTTCTTTCCGCACGTCACACACACACGAGGTGACACACAAATTCACAAAAGACCTGACACGCATCACAAGCTCCGCACGCCCGTGCCACATATACCGGCAAGGCGCAGGAGAAGGGAGCGGCAGGGCGACACAAAACGAAGACACACACACATTTACACACAACCCGTAAACAATGAAAGTACTGAAATTCGGCGGCACAAGCGTAGGCTCGGTACAGAGCCTGCTCAACGTAAAGAAGATTGTAGAATCGGTCGATGACTCCGTCATCGTTGTCGTATCGGCATTGGGCGGCGTCACCGACCAGCTGATACGCATATCGCGCACGGCGGCGGCAGGCGACAAGGACTATGAGGACGACTTCCTGAAGTTGGTGCTGCGCCATCATGACATCATAAAGGACGTGATCCGCGAAGGGGGCAGTCAGACAGCACTGGACCGCCGCGTGGACCTGTTGCTCAACGAGCTAAAGGACATCTTTCAGGGCATATACCTGATCAGAGACCTGTCGCAGAAGACTTCCGAGACCATCGTCAGCTACGGCGAACGCCTGTCGTCCATCATCGTGGCAGAGCTGACGGGTGCCGAATGGTTTGACTCCCGCGAGTTCATCAAGACAGAACGCAAGAACGGCAAGAACCTGCTTGTGAGCGACCTGACCAACGAGCTTGTGGGCGAGACATTCAGGCACTTGCCACGCCGATCGCTGATACCGGGGTTCATATCGACCGATGTCAATACGGGTGATGTCACCAACCTTGGACGCGGCGGATCGGACTACACCGCCGCGATAGTGGCCGCCGCCCTCAATGCCGACGAACTGCAGATATGGACAGACGTGGACGGCTTCATGACCGCCGACCCGCGCGTGATCCCCAACGCCTACACCATCAAGGAGCTGACATACGTGGAGGCAACGGAGCTGTGCAACTTCGGTGCAAAGGTGGTGTATCCGCCGACGATATATCCCGTCTACCACAAGAACATACCTATACTTATAAAGAACACCTTCAACCCCGAAGCCGCCGGCACGGTGATACGTCAGGCCACGGAGAATACGCAGGGCAAGGCCATCAAGGGCATCTCGTCGATCGACGACACGTGCCTCATCACCGTGCAGGGTCTCGGCATGGTGGGTGTCATCGGCGTGAACAAGCGCATATTCCGCACGCTTGCCGACAAGGGCATCAGCGTGTTCATGGTGTCGCAGGCATCGTCGGAAAACTCAACGTCGATAGGCGTGCGCAACGCCGATGCCGATGCTGCCTGCCGCGCATTGGACGAGGAGTATGCCAAGGAGATAGAGATGGGCGAGATGTTCCCGATGAAGGCGGAGCGCGGACTGGCGACTGTCGCCATCGTGGGCGAGAACATGAAGCACACGCCGGGCATCGCCGGCAAGCTGTTCGGCTCGTTGGGACGCAGCGGCATCAGCGTCATTGCCTGTGCACAGGGAGCGTCGGAGACGAACATATCGTTTGTCGTCGACAAGAAGAACCTGCGCAAGTCGCTGAACGTGATACACGACTCGTTCTTCCTCTCCGAATATCAGGTGCTGAACCTCTTCATCTGCGGCATCGGCACCGTGGGCGACAGCCTCATCAAGCAGATACGCAGCCAGCGGCAGAAGCTGATGGACGAGAACGGGCTGCAGCTGAACGTGGTCGGAATAGCCAACAGCCGCAAGAGCCTGCTGACACGCGGCGGCATAGACCTCGACAACTACCGTGCGGAGCTGGAGGAGAAAGGCATCGACAGTTCGGCAACGATACTGCGCAACGGCGTGATAGACATGAACATCTTCAACTCCGTGTTCGTGGACTGTACCGCCAGTGCCGAGATTGCATCCATCTATGCAGACCTGCTGAGCAACAACGTGTCGGTCGTCGCAGCCAACAAGATTGCCGCCTCGTCCGAGTACGACAACTACCGCAACCTGAAGCAGATTGCCCACCACCGTGGGGTGAAGTTCCTCTTCGAGACCAACGTCGGTGCAGGACTGCCAATCATAAACACCATCAACGACCTGACACACAGCGGCGACAAGATACTGAAGATCGAGGCTGTGCTCAGCGGCACGCTGAACTTCATCTTCAACAAGCTGAGTGCCGACGTGCCGATGAGCCGAGCCATACACATGGCACAGGACGAGCACTTCTCCGAGCCTGACCCGCGCATCGACCTCAGCGGCCGCGACGTGATACGCAAGCTGACGATACTGGCGCGCGAGGCCGGCTACCGCCTCGAGCAGAGCGACGTGGAGAAACATCTGTTCATTCCCGACAGCCTGTTTGAAGGCTCGCTGGACGACTTCTGGAAGAAGATACCCGAGCTTGATGCCGACTTTGAGGCACGTCGCAAGAAGCTGGAAGCCGAACACCGGAGATGGCGGTTCGTGGCACGGCTCGACAACGGACACGCCTGCGTCGGGCTGGAAGAGGTTGGAACCGGACATCCGTTCTACGGACTTGAGAGCAGCAACAACATCATCCTGCTGACGACAGAACGCTACAGGGAATTCCCGATGATGATTCAGGGCTACGGTGCCGGTGCAAGCGTGACGGCTGCCGGTGTCTTTGCCGACATCATGAGCATAGCCAACGTCTGACCCCGCGCAGAGAAAAACGACAAAGACACACAAGCAACAAGACAAAGAGAAAGGACAAGCCCGCACATGAAACACATCATCATTTTGGGCGATGGCATGGCCGACCATCCCGTTGCCAAACTGGGCGGCAAGACATTGCTGCAATATGCAGACACTGCATACATGGATCTGCTGGCACGGGAGGGACGGTGCGGACGCCTGGTCACCGTGCCCGAAGGTATGCACCCCGGCTCCGAGGTTGCCAACGCCGGTATCTTGGGCTATGACATGAGCCGGCTATACGAGGGTCGCGGCTGCCTGGAGGCAGCGTCGATAGGCTACGACATGGCTCCCGAAGACATGGCAATGCGGTGCAACATCATAACGCTGCGGGACGGCATCATCGAGAACCATCACGGCGGACACCTGACAACGGAACAGGGCGACGTGTTAGTGAGATACTTGCAGGAACGGCTCGGCAGCGAGAAGGTGCAGTTCATCACAGGCATACAGTACCGCCACCTGCTCATAGTGAAGGGCGGAAGCAAATATGTGGAGTGCGCACCGCCGCACGACCATCCCAACGAACGCTGGCGCGACCTGTTGGTGAAGCCCATGTCCGATGCTCCCGTAGAAGAAGGACGCATGACGGCACAGGAGACGGCAGACTTGCTGAACGACCTCATACTGCGCTCGCAGGATCTGCTGGCGGAGCATCCGTTCAATGCGGGACGCGCCGAACCTGCCAACTCCATCTGGCCATGGAGCGCGGGCTACAGACCACGGATGCAGACACTGTCCGAGATGTATCCCGCCATCAGGCGCGGGAGCGTGATTTCTGCCGTAGACCTCATCAGAGGCATAGGGAAATATGCAGGGCTGCGGCGTATTGTCGTCGACGGTATGACGGGACAGGCCGATACGAACTACGAGGGCAAGGCCGCAGCAGCCATCGAAGCCCTCAAGAGCGACGACTTCGTGTTCCTCCACATCGAGGCCAGCGACGAAGCCGGACACGACGGCGACCTGCGGCTGAAGCTACAGACCATCGAAAGCCTCGACAAGCGCATCGTGAAACCTATATACGAGGAGGTTGCGCAGTGGGACGAGCCTGTGTGCATTGCCGTGATGCCCGACCATCCGACACCCGTGGAGTTGCGCACGCATGTGGCAGAGCCTGTCCCGTTCCTCGTGTGGCACAAAGGCATTGCGCCTGACGAGGTGCAGCGGTTTGATGAGGTCAGCTGCGTAGGCGGATCCTACGGACTGCTGAGGCTCACGGAGTTTATGGACGAATTCATGAGGATAGAATGAACGAAAAGCAAGGAGACCTGAAGATATGATGTATTACAGTACGAACCACAAGACACCCGACGCGACGCTCGAGGAGGCAGTCGTCAAGGGGCTTGCCGCAGACCGCGGCCTGTTCATGCCACGCGAGATAAAGCGACTGCCGAAGCAGTTCTTCGACAACATTCAGGACATGACACTGCAACAGATTGCTTTCGGCGTGGCGGAAGCCTTCTTCGGCGAGGATGTCGAGGAAGACACCCTGCGACGAATAGTATACGACACCATGAGTTTCGACATTCCGCTTGTGCGTGTCGGCGATGGCAACATTTGGTCGTTAGAACTGTTCCACGGCCCCACCCTTGCATTCAAGGATGTGGGCGCACGCTTCATGGCACGCCTGCTGGGGCACTTCATCCGCAAAGAAGGCAAGAAGGAGGTCAACGTGCTCGTCGCCACCAGCGGCGACACCGGCAGTGCGGTCGCCAACGGCTTCCTGGGTGTGGACGGCATCAGGGTCTACGTGCTCTATCCCAAAGGCAAGGTCAGCCTGATTCAGGAGAAGCAGTTCACCACCCTTGGGCAGAACATCACAGCCATTGAGGTCGACGGCGTGTTCGACGACTGTCAGGCATTGGTGAAGTCGGCATTCATGGACAGCGAGCTGAACGCCCGCATGCAGCTCACGAGCGCGAACTCGATAAACGTGGCTCGCTTCCTGCCGCAAGCGTTCTACTATTTCCAAGCCTACGCACAGCTGAAGCGGCAGGGCATCACCGAAGACATAGTGGCGTGCGTGCCAAGCGGCAACTTCGGCAACATCACAGCCGGACTGTTCGGCAAACGCATGGGACTGCCCATCAGCCGCTTCATCGCCGCCAACAACCGCAACGACATCTTCCATAACTACCTGCAGACGGGCATCTACCGGCCGCGTCCGAGCATCGCCACGATAGCCAATGCCATGGACGTTGGTGACCCGAGCAACTTCGCACGTATCCTCGACCTCTATGGCGACAGCCATGATGGCATAGCACGGGACATCAGCGGTGCTGCGTATGACGACGCACAGATTGCCGACGAGATACGCGGCACATGGCAGCGACAGCACTACCTGCTCGACCCTCACGGAGCGTGCGGACACCGCGCCCTGCGCGAAGGACTGCGTGCGGGCGAGACGGGCTTCTTCATCGAGACCGCCCATCCTGCCAAGTTCAAGGACACCGTGGAGGAAATCACCGGCGAGAGCGTGGCCATTCCCGAGAAGCTCGAAGCCTTCATGCAGGGCGAGAAGAAGAGCGTGGCTCTGCCGCGCGACTTCGGGAGCTTCAAACAGTTCCTGCTGGAACAACAATGATAAAAATGACTACCTTTGTGCCCTGATTCGGAAAGATAAGGAACAAAGAAGGTCAATAATACATGATTTCGGCAGACAGACTGAAAGTGGAGTTCAACGCCACTCCCCTGTTTGAGGATGTGTCGTTCGTCATAAATCCCAAAGACCGCATTGCGCTGGTCGGCAAGAACGGTGCCGGCAAATCCACGCTGCTGAAGATACTGGCGGGAGAGCAGCACCCCACGGAGGGCACAGTCAGCATTCCCCGCGACTGCACCGTGGGCTATCTGCCGCAGGTCATGAAGCTCAGCGACGAGCGCACCGTGCGTCAGGAAGCGGAGATGGCTTTCGAGCACATCTTCAAGATGCAGGAGGAGATCGACAGCCTTAACACACAGCTGGCAGAGCGGACGGACTACGAAAGCGACGACTACCACAAACTCATTGAGCGCGTCACCCACCTGAACGAACGCTTCAGCCTCATGGGCGGCACAAACTATCAGGCAGAGCTGGAACGCACGCTGACAGGACTTGGCTTCAGGCGCGAGGACTTCGAGCGGCCGACGAGCGAGTTCTCCGGCGGATGGCGCATGCGCATCGAGCTGGCAAAGCTGCTGCTGAGACATCCCGACGTGCTGCTGCTCGACGAGCCTACCAACCATCTTGACATCGAGAGCATACAGTGGCTTGAGAACTTCCTACAGACCCGCGCCAACGCCGTGATGCTTGTCAGTCACGACCGTGCCTTCCTCAACAATGTCACCACCCGTACCATAGAAATATCGTGCCGCCACATCGCCGACTACAAGGTCAGCTATGACCGGTTTGTCGTGCTGCGTCAGGAACGCCGCGAGCAGCAGCTGCGTGCCTATGAGAACCAGCGCAAGATGATTGAAGACACACGCGCCTTCATCGAGCGTTTCCGCTATCAGGCAACCAAGGCCGTGCAGGTGCAGAGCCGCATCAAGCAGCTTGAGAAGGTCGTGCCCATCGAGGTGGACGACGTGGACAACTCCACACTGCGTCTCAAGTTCACCTGCTCCGAGCGCAGCGGCAACTGGCCGGTCATCTGCGAGGACGTGGGCAAAGCCTTCGGACAGCACCGGGTGTTCAGCCATGTCGACATGACCATCGGCCGTGGCGAGAAGGTTGCGTTCGTCGGACGCAACGGCGAGGGAAAGTCAACGCTCGTGAAGTGCATCATGGGACAGATTGCCGACTATACAGGCCGCCTGACCATCGGGCACAACGTCAAAATCGGATACTTCGCACAGAACCAGGCACAGCTGCTCGACGAAGACCTCACGGTGTTCCGAACCATAGACAACGTGGCGGTGGGCGACATACGCCTGAAGATACGCGACATACTCGGCGCATTCATGTTCGGCGGCGATGCCATCGACAAGAAAGTCAAGGTTCTCAGCGGCGGCGAGCGCACGCGCTTGGCCATGATAAAGCTGCTGCTTGAACCCGTCAACCTCCTCATCCTCGACGAGCCTACCAACCATCTCGACATGCGTTCCAAGGACGTGCTGAAGGAAGCCATACGCGAGTTCGACGGCACAGCCATCATCGTCAGCCATGACCGCGACTTCCTCGACGGTCTGGTGACGAAGGTCTACGAGTTCGGCGACGGACGCGTGCGCCAGCACCTCGGCGGCATCTATGACTTCCTGCGCGAGAAGAATGCCGAGCTTGCCGCCTCCGGTGGCAGCGATGCCGGCAACCGCGGACTGGATGCCGTCTTCGCACAGAAGCAGAAGACCGAGAGCGCGGCACCGCACGGGAAGAGTGCGGCGCAGATGAGCTATGAGGAGCAGAAGGAATACAGCCGCCGGCTGAAGAAGTTGGAGAAGACCGTGGCAGAGCTGGAGACGGCAATCGGCGAAACCGAGTCGGCCATAGCCATCATCGAAGACCGCATGGCGACACCCGAGGGGGCGGCAGACACGACGCTCTACGAACGCCACGGACGGCTCAAGGCGGCACTCGACAAGAACATGGAAGAGTGGGAAACGGCATCCGGACAGCTTGAGGAGCTGAAGGAGAAGAGAATCAACTGAAAAGTACTTACATAATCATCAAAGCAAAATGAAAAGAACAAGTTATTTGCCCATCGCTGCATTCTGCCTCATGGCAGCATCGTGCGGCGGAGCGCAGCAGGCAGGACAGACATCCGGAATAGAGCTGTCGAGCCTTGACACGACCGAGAAGCCGGGGACGGACTTCTATCAGTATGCAACCGGCGGCTGGCAGAAGTCGCATCCACTGCCTGCCGAGTACTCGCGCTACGGTTCGTTCGACCAACTGGCAGAGACCAACCAGAAGCGTCTGAACGAGCTTATCGAGGAGTTGGCGGCAGCAGACAATGCCGCAGGCACCAACGCACAGAAGATTGCCGATTTCTACAACACCGCCATGGACAGCGTCAAGCTGAACCGGCAGCGTTTCGCCCCCGTGCAGGAAGACCTTGACGAGGTGGCAGAGCAGATCACCGATGTCAAGTCGGTCTATGCCTACCTGCCCAAGCTCGCACGCAAGGGTGTTGGCGCATACTTCGGTGTCTACATCGGTGCAGACGAGAAGGACAGCAAGCAGAACGCCGTGCAGGTGTCGCAGAGCGGCCTCAGCATGGGAAACCGCGACTACTACATCAAGGACGACGAGTCCGAGACACGCATCCGCGAGGCATTCAAGTCACATGTGCAGAAGGTCTTCAGCCTCATGGGACGGAACGAGGCTGAGGCCCGCGATGCCATGCAGACCGTGATGGACGTGGAGACACGTCTGGCCAAGGCTTTCCGCTCGAACGTGGAGCTTCGCGACCCCGAGGCGAACTACAACAAGATGACGATCGCCGAACTGAAGAAAGAGTTTGGCAGCTTCGACTGGGATGCCTATTTCGAGTCCATGGGTCTGAAGGATGTCAAGGAAGTGATTGTGGGACAGCCGGCATCGCTCAAGGAAGCCGCCGACATCATCGCCACACTGCCGATGGAGAAGCAGCGTACATACCTGCAATGGAAGGTCATCGATGCCGCAGCCTCTTACCTGAGCGACGACTTCGTTACGGCAGACTTTGACTTCTACAGCCGCACCATGAGCGGAGCACAGCAGCAGCAACCCCGCTGGAAGCGCGTCGTGCGCAACATCGACGGCACACTGGGAATGGCTGTCGGACAGCTGTATGTGGAGAAGTACTTCCCCGCCGCTGCCAAGGAGCGCATGACACAGCTCGTGAAGAACCTCCAGCAGAGCCTCGGTGAGCGCATCGACGGCCTGACATGGATGAGCGACACCACCAAGCAGCGTGCGCACGAGAAGCTCGCAGCCTTCACGGTGAAGATCGGCTATCCCGACAAATGGAAAGACTATTCTGCCATGACCATCGGCACCGAGTCCTACTGGGCAAACATGAAGAGTGCAGCGGCGTGGGACTATGACGACATGCTTTCACGCTATGGCAAGCCCGTCGACGCCACCGAGTGGTTCATGACCCCGCAGACAGTCAACGCTTACTATAACCCCACGACAAACGAAATCTGCTTCCCTGCCGGCATACTCCAGTATCCGTTCTTCGACATGGAGGCAGACGATGCCTTCAACTACGGTGCCATCGGCGTGGTGATTGGCCACGAGATGACCCACGGATTCGACGATCAGGGCCGCCAGTATGACAAGGACGGTAACCTGCGCGACTGGTGGACAGCCGACGATGCACAGAAGTTCAAGGAGCGTGCACAGGTCATCATCGACTGCTTCGACAACATCGAGGTGGCTCCCGGCCTGCACGGCAACGGCTCACTGACACAGGGCGAGAACATTGCCGACCACGGCGGTCTGAAGGTGGCATTCCAGGCATACAAGAACGCCACGGCAGCCAACCCTCTGCCCGACAAGGACGGCTTCACCGCCGACCAGCGTTTCTACTTGGCATACGCCGCCCTCTGGGGACAGAACATCCGTCCCGAGGAGATAGAGCGACGCACAAAGACCGACCCGCACGCACTGGGCAAGTGGCGTGTGAACGGTCAGCTGCCACAGCTCGACACATGGTATGAGGCCTTCGGCATCACCGAGAGCGACCCCATGTTCATCCCGCAGGAGAAGCGTGCCGACGTTTGGTAAACGCCGTAGCCGCGTGCTCTGAACGCGAGGCTTCAGGCGCACGGCACATTGAATATTATACAGTCGGGAGGCAGACACCGTCAAGCGGTGTTTGTCTCCTGACTTTTTTGTTCACTATCCGTTCAGAAACTGTCCGGTAACTCGAGTTTCGGATTTAGGTTGATGATATGCCCCATAGCCCGTTTTTCAATGGGCAACAGTGGAATATGACAGGCAAAAACCGGCATAGTTGTGGACGTACAGCCACAAATCTGTGGACGTACAGCCA
>CAVDAU010000078.1:0-9939 GCA_963607015.1 Streptococcaceae bacterium | reverse complement strand
GTACTACTTACTTGGTCATTGAAGTACTACTTACTTCGCCAAGTAAGTAGTACTTACTTTTTTCAAGTTATTGATGTCATGCGAGCAGACGGTTTAAGTCGTGTCAGAAGACGGCATAAGTCTTGTCAGCAGCGGGCTGAAGTCGTCTCACATCGACCGTTGTGAACGTTCACATCGAACGTTGTGAGTGTTCACATCGACCGTTGTGAATGCTCACATCGAACGATGTGAAAGAACATAGGCCTACTCCTCGAACGACTTCAAGCGGCTTCGAGAAGCATTATGAGCATGATCGATGTCGGGTTTTAAAACCCTACACCATATATACAGCCGGCACCGTTTGCTCTTTCGACGGGAAATGCGATATTTGCACATGGTAACCAAAGACACAACAACCTTTTATCATGCAAAATCACAGACCCATGGAAAGACCGATACGCATATCATTGTCTGCAATCCTGTGTGCAGCCGCCATGACGCTGACGGGATGCGGCAACGGTGCCGTCGACACGACGGCGGCACTCGACACCATGTACTCCGAGTTTCAGAACCCTCCGGCATCGGCACGTCCGCGCGTGTGGTGGCACTGGATGGACGGCAACATCACGAAGGAAGGCATCTATAAGGATCTGACGTGGATGAAGCGTCAGGGCATTGCAGGGTTCATGAACTTCGACGCGGGCTTCAGCACGGAGCAGATTGTGCCGGAGCGGCTGATGTATATGACCGACGGCTGGAAGGATGCTTTCGGCTATGCCGTGCAGCTTGCCGACTCGCTCGGCATGGAGATGTCGATTGCCTGCTCGCCGGGGTGGAGCTTCACGGGCGGTCCGTGGGTGGAGCCTAAGGACGCGATGAAGAAGTTGGTATGGCGCGAGGCAAGGGTGACGGGCGGACAGACGGTAGAGCTGACGCTGCCCGAGCCTTACAAGACGATAGGCCGCTTCCAGAACATCCCGCTGTCTGCCGCACAGCCCGAAGAGGGATACTACAGCGACATAGCTGTGCTCGCCGTGAAGTTGGCTAAGGACGATGTCGACGTGGCGGATCTTCATCCCGTGATAACATCGAGCGGCGGCAGCTTCAGCGTCGGACAGCTGACGGACGGCGACATGCAGAAGTCATCGCCCCTGCCTCCCGAGACCGGCGGCAAGGGCTGGATACAGTATGAGTTCAGCGAGCCACAGACCATGAAGGCTCTGACGGTGGCAGACGGGCAGGTGCGCGGCCAGTGGCAGATGCCTAAGATAGAGACAGACAAGAGCATAGCCGTGAGCGACGACGGCGTGAACTTCACCGAGATAATGAAAATCCCGAACAGCTCGGCAGAGGCAGGCACGGTGACCTTCCCCGCAACGACCGCACGGTATTTCCGCATCTACTTCGACAACAAGTCGGTTGCAGCCAATCCGTATGCCGCGCTCATGGGTCTCTCCGGCGAGCCAAAGCCCGTGCCCACCGACGTGGCTGAGCTGAAGCTCCATCCCGTCTACAGGATAAACCACGCCGAGGAGAAAGCCGGCTTTGCCGCTCCCGCCGACCTGTATCTGTATGACACGCCTGACGACGGCAACGCCGTGGCAACGGCCGATGTCGTGGACGTGACGGACAAGGTCAAGGACGGCAAGCTCACATGGGACGCTCCCGAGGGCGAGTGGAAGATAATACGCTTCGGCTATTCGCAGACGGGCAAGAAGAACTCGCCCGCACCGCCGGAGGCCACCGGATTTGAGATTGACAAGATGGATGCCGATGCCGTCAGGCGATACTTCGACCACTACATCGGCATGTACCGTTCCATCGTCGGCGACGAGTGGGGCAAGACCATCCGCTATCTGATGGCAGACAGCTATGAATCGGAACAGGAGAACTGGACACCGCTGATGCTTGCCGCCTTCGAGGCACGTCGCGGCTACGAGCTGCTGCCGTGGATGCCCGTGCTGACGGGACAGGTCGTGGGCAGTGCGGAGCAGAGCGAGAAGTTCCTGCGCGACTGGCGCAAGACGCTTGGCGAGCTTGTGACCGACAACCTCTACGGTCAGCTTGCCGCCATCCTGCGCGAGCAGGGCATGGGAAGCTACAACGAGTCACACGAGAACGGGCGCGTCTACCTGACCGACGGAATGGAGGTGAAGAAGAACGCCGCCGTGCCGATGGGTGCAGCATGGATGCCGAACAACACCGGAGCCTCGACACCCGAGATGTCGCAGGCAGACATCCGCGAGACTGCCTCCGTGGCACACATCTACGGACAGAACATCGCCGCCGGAGAATCGTTCACGGCTCCGGGAGGCGAGGGCAAGTCGTATGCCTTCCATCCGGCAAACATCAAGCCGATTGCCGACATGGAGATGTACAGCGGCCTGAACCGCTTCGTCGTCCATACGTCGGTGCACCAGCCTGTCGACGACCGCAGACCGGGTCTCGGGCTTGGCCCCATCGGGCAGTGGTTCAACCGGCTCGACAACTGGTCGGAGTCGGCATGGGCGTGGGTGGACTATCTGTCGCGCAGCTGCTACATGCTCCAACAGGGTCACTATGTGGCTGACGTGCTGTACTACTACGGCGAAGACAACAACATCACGGGAATGTTCGGCAACGAGCTGCCGCCGGTGCCGAGCGGCTACAGCTTCGACTTCATCAACAGCGATGCCCTCCTGCGCCTGCTCAAGGCAACGAAGGACGGCACGCTGTCCACACCGAGCGGAATGCGATACCGCATCCTCGTGCTCGACGACAACGCACGGAAGATGACCGTGCCCGTGCTGCGCAAGATTGCAGAGCTGGCAGACAAGGGTGTCACCATCTGCGGGGCGAAGCCGGAGAAGCCTGCCGGAATGACCGACGACGCTACGGAGTTCCAACGGTTGGTGCAGGACGTGTGGGAGACGGGCAGGAAGAACGTACACACAGGCAAGAGCATGATCGAGGTGCTGCGGTCCGACGGCATCGAGCCTGACGTGGTGATGCCCGAGGGCGAGGGACTGCGCTTCGTGCACCGCACGACACCGGCAGCGGAAATCTACTGGATAAACAATACGGACACAACGGGCAGCAAGACCGTCGACCTGACATTCCGCATCAAGGGCAGGAAACCCGAGGTCTGGCATCCCGAGACCGGCAAGAAGGAAGCCGTGGCATACTCCATCAAGGGCGACGCGACCACGGTCACACTGAACCTCGTGCAGGACGACGCGCTGTTTGTCGTCTTCGGCAATCGGGCGGAAGAGGATGAGGTGAAGCTGCCCGACCTGCGTGAAAGCACACTGCTCACCGTCGACACGCCGTGGACGGTGACGTTTCAGGAGGGACGCGGAGCACCCGACGGCACGGTGACATTCGGCAGCCTCATCGACCTGAGCGATGCAGACGACCCTGCCGTCAGGTATTTCTCGGGCGAAGCGACATACAAGACAGTCATTGACGTGCCTGCCATCGAAGACGGCAGCCGCCTGACGCTCGACCTCGGCAACGTGGGCGTGATGGCAGAGGTCACCGTGAACGGCAAGAACATGGGGCTGTACTGGAAGAAGCCTTTCGTCGTCGACGTGACAGATGCCGTCACCACAGGGAGGAACGAGTTGGAGATAAAGGTCACGAACCTGTGGGTCAACCGCCTGATAGGCGACTCGCGTCCCGACATGAAGCAGAAGGTCACATGGTCGCAGTACCCGATGTACAGACCGACATCGCAGATGTCGCCGTCGGGACTGATGGGACCGGTGAGACTTATCTCGAAGAATTGAAAACAACATAACGGTAACCATAGAAACACAACACCATGAAATCAGACTGGAAGAGATACATCCTCGCCTCGGGCTTCGCACTGTTGAGCCTTGCCGAGGCTGCGGCACAACAGCCGCGCAGTGAGTTCCCGATCGAGAAGAACTGGAAATTCGTCCGTGGCGACGATGCCGGAGCCATGAAGACAGACTGTGACGACTCGGAGTGGCAGACCGTCAGCGTGCCGCACGACTGGGCCATCTACGGCCCCTTCGGCGGCGACTATGACGTGCAGAACGTTGCCATCGAGCAGGACGGACAGACAGAAGCATCGGAGATGACAGGTCGCACGGGCGGACTGCCCTTCGTGGGCACGGGCTGGTACCGCAACCGCTTCAGCGTGCCTGCGGGCAAGCACACCACACTCGTCTTCGACGGAGCCATGAGCGAAGCGCGTGTCTACGTCAACGGCCATGAGGCCATATTCTGGCCATACGGCTACAACTCGTTCCACTGTGATGTCACGCCATACATCAACAGCGACGGACGCGACAATGTTCTCGCCGTGCGCCTGCACAACATGCCCAGCTCGTCGCGCTGGTATCCCGGCGCGGGACTTTACCGCAACGTGCACGTGGTGACGACGGAGGCCGTGCACATCCCCACATGGGGCACCTGCATCACAACGCCGCACGTCGGTGAGGACTATGCCGCCGTGAGCCTGCGCGTCACCCTCGAAGGCACGGAACACCAACAGCAGGTGCGCCTCGTCACCGACATAACCGATGCCGACGGCCGTGTGGTCTGCACCAAAGACGAGACCAAGATGGCTGTGCACGACATTCCGTTGGGGCAGAACTTCATCGTCGATGCGCCGCACCTGTGGTCGCCGGAGACACCATATTTATATAAGGCACACACGCAGGTCTATGTCGACGGACGGCTGACCGACGACTACACCACCCGTTTCGGCATACGCACCGTGGAGTTCGTGCCGGACAAGGGCTTCTTCCTGAACGGTCAGAGCCGCAAGTTCCGGGGCGTGTGCAACCATCACGACCTCGGGCCGCTTGGCAGTGCGGTCAACGTGGCAGCACTGCGCCACCAACTCACGATGCTGAAGGACATGGGGTGTGACGCCATACGCACGACGCACAACATGCCGGCACCCGAACTGGTGGATCTGTGTGACGAGATGGGCTTCATGATGATTGTCGAGGCATTCGACGAATGGGACATGGCAAAATGCGAGAACGGATATAACCGCTTCTTCGACGAGTGGGCGGAGAAAGACCTCACCAACATGGTGATGCACTACCGCAACAATCCGTCGGTGGTGCTCTGGAGCATCGGCAACGAAGTGCCGAACCAGCGCGACCCCGAGAGCTACAAGACCCTGATGCGCCTGCAGGATGTCTGCCACCGGCTGGACCCGACACGCAAGGTCACCGTGGGCATAGACCAGGCAGAGAACTCGCTGCACAACGGCTTCGCGCAGGCTGTCGACATACCCGGGCTGAACTACCGCCTGCCGTTCTATCAGGAGGCATACGACATCCTGCCGCAAGGCATCGTCGAAGGGTCGGAGACGGCATCGACAATCAGCTCGCGCGGAGTCTACAAGTTCCCCGTGGAGCTGAAGAAGGGAGCCATGTATGACGACCTGCAGACATCAAGCTACGACACAGAGGCGTGTCCGTGGTCTAACGTCCCCGACCTCGATTTCGCCATGGCCGACGACAACGAGTGGGAGGTGGGACAGTTCGTGTGGACAGGCTTCGACTATCTCGGCGAGCCTACACCCTACTACAACACATGGCCCGTCCACAGCTCGTTCTTCGGCATCATCGACCTTGCAAGCCTGCCGAAAGACCGCTACTACCTCTACCGCAGCGTCTGGAACCGGAACGCCAACACGCTCCACATCCTGCCGCACTGGACATGGAAAGACCGCCGTGGCGAGGTGACACCGGTCTTTGTCTACACCAACTATCCCGAGGCAGAGCTGTTTGTCAACGGCAAGAGCTACGGCCGACAGCACAAGTGGACAGCCGAGGAGGCACGTGCCAACGGGCAGACCGACTCGCTGTCGGTGTTGCGCCGCTACCGCCTGATGTGGATGGACGTGAAGTATGAGCCGGGGGAGGTGCGCGTCGTGGCATACGACAAGGACGGCAACAAGGCAGAAGAAAAGGTGATGCGCACCGCAGGCCGTCCGCACCACATACAGCTCACCGTCGACCGCGACAGGCTGGCTGCCGACGGGAAGGACCTGGCCTATGTCACGGTGAGCATCGTCGACAAGGACGGCAACCTGTGTCCCGACGACGCACGCGAGGTGAGCTTCAGCGTCAGCGGGGCAGGCACGTACCGCGCGGCAGCCAACGGCAATCCGTCGTGTACCGACCAATTCCATCTGCCACACATGCACGCCTTCTCCGGACAGCTCACGGCAATAGTGCAGAGCACCGAGGGACAGGCGGGCGACATCACGCTGACCGCCAAGGCCAAGGGCTTGCGTCAGGGCACGATAACCCTGCGTGCGGAATAAGAAGAAACCCGGTATTCACGAACAAATCCCACACTACCCATGAAACGCATATTCCTGTCACTGCTGGCTCTCGTCGCCATGACAGCCGGCGCACAGAACCAGAGCAACGAAGTGACAAGCATCCTCGAGGTGCTTGACGTCACCACCGGAGAACGCACGGTGGTCAAGGAGTTCCCCTACCTCATCGAAGCCCCGAACTGGAGCAAGGACGGCAGGTGGCTGATATACAACAGCGGTGGGCTTCTCTTCAAGATGGACGTTGAGGGCAAGGGAGACCCGCAGCTGGTCAACACCGCCTACCTGACACACTGCAACAACGACCATGTGCTCTCTGCCGATGGACAGTCCATAGCCGTCAGCTCGTCGCCGGGCGGCAGCGGACGTGCCTCATACACATCATACGTCTACACGATGCCTCTCGGCGGTGGAGAACCCAAGCTCGTCACGCCCACGGGACCGAGTTACCTGCACGGCTGGAGCCCTGACGGCAAGGAGCTGGCGTACTGTGCCTTCCGTGGCGGCGAGGCCGGCGACATCTACACCATCCCCGTCGATGGCGGCGAGGAGAAGCGGCTGACAGATGCCGACGGCCTTGACGACGGTCCCGAATACAGTCCCGACGGCAAGCACATCTGGTTCAACTCGGTGCGTACCGGACTGATGCAGGTATGGCGCATGAGGACGGACGGCAGCGAACAGACGCAGATGACCTTCGACGAGACACGCAACTCGTGGTTCCCACACGTCTCGCCCGACGGCAAGTGGGTGCTGTTCATTACCTATCACAAGGGCGACCTCGAACCGAGACAGCACCTTGCTAACAAGAACGTGGAGCTGCGCATCATGCCTGCCGAGGGCGGTGAGCCGCGCACCCTTGTGGAGCTGTTCGGCGGACAGGGCACCATCAACACCAACTCGTGGGCACCCGACAGCCGCCGTGCCGCTTTCGTCAGCTACCGGCTGAACGGTGAGTGACGGGCGGCGGCGGCGGCGTGTCTGTGATGCGCGGTGTTGCTTTCAGAAGCTGATTTTCGTGGTGAACTCGACCGTGAACGGACGGATGAACGTGCCGGACATCAGGTAGTTTTGGTAGCCGCCGGTGTCTGTCACCAAGTCGGCAGACGATATCGATCCGTTGGCACCGCTCTGGTTCAGGATGTTGATGACGTTGGCAGAGAAGCTGACGGTCTTGTTCAGCGTGTAGTCCACGCCGCCGAAGGTCTCCCAGCGGCCGTTGAAGTAGAGCGTGTTGGTCTTGTTGATGTACTGCTTGCTGAAGTAGCGTGCGCTGAGCCACACGCGCCAGTCGCCGAAGGCATAGGACGGTTCAATCTCTATCTCGGTCTTGCTCAATGCGGTTATTGTCTTGCCGTTGAAGTTATGGTTCTCCGTCACGCCGTCGCTGAAGGTCGTCGTGATGTCGAAATCCTTGTACTGCGGGTCGCGGATGGTCAGCAGAGCGTGCAGGCTGAAGCCCTTGAAGGGAGTGAAGACGGCATCCGTGGTCCATCCCGGGGCTTTCTGTCCGTAGTAGAGAGTGGGCGTGATGGTCTCGGACTGTCCTGCCTTGAGTTCACCGACATCCTTCGTGAGGACGTGGCTGAACTGGGGTCGCAGCTGCGAGTTGTTCATGGTGATGTACGTGAGCTGTGAGGTCAGGTCTATCCAGCTGTTCTTCCAGTAGATGCCCGCACGCAGATAGTCGGCCGTGATGGCTTTCTTCGACGGATAGAGGTATCCGCTGTAGTGGAACGTCTGCGAGTGTATCATGGCCGAGGTGAACTCCGCCTGCACGCCGAAGCCACGCGTCAGCTCGTAGCGTCCGCCGAGGATGAAGGCACGGTTGAAGTGGCTGTCGTTGTAGTCCGTGAGGACGGCCTCCGGCGAGTTGACGTAGAAGCCCGCGTGCCGCTTGTTTCCTTCGCCGCCCTCCTCATTGGCGGCTGTGCCGCTCACGTTCAGGTATTCGAGCCTCAGCCCTGCCTTGAGCCATAGGCGGCTGTTCACCGTCCATTCGTCGCTTGCCCAGGCGAAGATCTTGTGCTCGCGTCCTTTGGCAAACTCGGCATAGGTGTTGTAGTTGTAGCCGCGATTGCCGTTGAGCAGCAGCATCTTGGGGTTCTTCTTGGCTTCGTGTGCGAACATGAGCATGGAGCAGATGAACTCGCTGCGGTTGTACCAGTAGTCTGCCTCCACGTTCCACGAGTGCCGCCTGTCGCGCGACGTGCCGTTCAGTCCCACGTTGGTCATCCATGAGGTCTCGGGAGCACCGTCGAAGACGAGCAGGCGTCTGGTCTGCACCTTGCCGGTGTACGGCGTGTTGTCCTCATAGGTGTATCCGCTGCCTGCGGTGGCATTGTCCACGGTCGTCACCGTGCTGTTGGCACGGTTGGACACGCCGCGCTTGAACTTGCTGTTCAGGTAGAACTTCAGCCCGCTGTCCCACGCATACTGCATCACGAAGTTCACGTTGTGTATGCGGTCCGTGTTGGCCTTGTTGATGTTCTTGGTCTTCATCTCGCCGGTCACCACGTCCATGTACTCCACGGTGTTGTTCGACGGCAGGTACTGGTCGTGTCCGAGGCTGAAGCCGTCGTATGCCTCCACGCTGCCGTCGCCGACGAAGACGAACGGGCCGTACTTCTCGTCGATGTTCGTGAAGCGCGAGTACTGGTACATCAGTCCGGCACGTCCGCGTCCGTCGTCCCACTTCTTCGAGAGACCGAGCTTGTATGTCTGCTGGCGTTCCTTCAGATAGGACATGTCGAGATGGTTCGACCCGGGGTCGAAGTTCTGGTAGGTGCTGAGGTTGAAGCCCCAGCCCTTGCCTATCGGGCTTGCCATGGTGGCGTCGACCGCCTGCCGTCCGTACATGTTGACCGTATAGTTCACCTTCCCGCCGAACGTGTCATTGTCGATGCGCGAGCGGCTGTCGACGCTGTAGCTGATTACGCCGTACTTCAGCACCATGTCGCTCGGCGACATCGTGCCGACATACTCGTGCTGCACGCCGCCGTGCCACGACTTGAAGGGATAGAGCGGATACGGATAGTAGGACACGGGCAGTCCGTCCTCGTAGATGTAGGCGTTGGTCGACAGGGGCAGACCGAGCGAGATCTGGCGCGGCTGGCTGGCGGAGGCGGCATTCATCAGCATATTGCGGTTGCTGCCCTCCGTGGCAACAGCGGCAATGGTGTCGGTACGTGTTTCCTGCGCGTGCAACGATGGCACGGCCGCTATGCCAAGCAGCAGGAGAGCGGCAACGGTTTTGCTTCTGTTCATGATTCTGACGGATCTTGATTTTTGGTTGTTCAACTTGATTTCGCTGCAAATGTAGCGGGAGGAAGCCAAACCCTCCGCTCCCGCCGCCTCAAAGCGAAAAACCGGAGGGTGTCAGCGAAAAGAGACACAACCAACTGCTGATGTTCGATGTTGGGTGTTATGTCCTACTGACTTTCTGCTGAACCGGTTGATGCGCATCACTTGGGCAAATAATCCGCATTATCAGAGCAAATAATCCGCATTATCAGAGCAAATAATGCGCATTATCGGAGCAAATAATGCGCATTATTTGCTCTGGTGTTGTGCGGGATGGTTGACGGTAATCGTGGCGGGCGGACACAGAGCTATGGACGTACAGCCATAGATCCTATGGACGTACAGCC
>CAVDAU010000077.1:0-10009 GCA_963607015.1 Streptococcaceae bacterium | reverse complement strand
GGGGGGGGGGGGGGGTTGCACGGTGCACTCCCTGTTTATCCATATCCTGTCGGCTTCGCGAACTTCCGCATTATAGTATCCTACGGCATAGAACCTAACAGCAGCGTTCATGACAAAAGAAATATCGGAGGGCAATGTCACGTTATTAAAAATAATCTGTACCTTCGCCGGCGATTTTGGTGTCCGTAGCCTCGGACTGAGGCATACGGGTGAAAAGGGAATCAGATGAAAATTCTGAGCAGACACCGCTGCTGTAAGCTCCGCGTCATGTCCTTGATAATCTTTGCCACTGTTCACACTAAGAACGGGAAGGCTTCAAAGGATGGAGTAAGCCAGAAGACCTGCCAATATCATTAGTTTTAAGGCTTTCGGGTAATAAGAGCCGCGGACACACTGCTTTTGATGTTCTCCTGTTCACCGCTTACTGTAATGAGGTCGGGGGCTTCATGGTTTTCCTTGCGTTCTGTCGTGTTCCTGCCCGAGGCGATTGCGTAACTCTTATATACGACAGGATGAAGAAAAGAAGAATTGCAAGCCTACTGCTTTCCTTGTGTATGTATGCAAGCGTTCTTGCGCAGGCCCGGTTCACCCTCTCAGGCACGGTGACAGATGCGAAAGGCGAGCCTGTGTTTGCCGCCGCTGTCGCCATCAAGAACACTGCGGATGGTGCCTATACCGACGAGAAGGGGCATTATGTCCTGTCTGTGGATGGGGGCAAATATGTGCTGGTGGTCTCTACTGTCGGCTATGAGACTCAAGAGCGGACTGTCGAAGTGCGTTCAAACAAGAGAATGGACTTTGTGCTGAAGGAGAGTTCTGTCAACTTAGAGTCGGTACAGGTATATGGCAAGAGCAAGGCACAGCAGCTTCGTGAGGGCGCGTATGCCGTGAATGCCATGAACATCAGGTCGCTTGTCAACACCACACAGAGCCTAAGCACGATTGTGAACATGACCACAGGCGTGAGGGTGCGTGAAGAAGGCGGCGTGGGTTCGGACTTCGACCTTTCCATCAACGGCTTGTCCGGCAACTCTGTACGTTACTTCTTGGACGGCATGCCGCTCGACACGAAAGGCACGGGCGTGACGTTGGCAAACCTCCCGACGAACATCATCGAGCGTGTGGAGATATATAAAGGAGTCATTCCCGCTCATCTCGGTTCCGATGCCTTGGGCGGTGCCATCAACATCATTACCACCCAACACCGTCAGAACTTCCTGGATGCCTCGTACAGCATCGGTTCTTTCCATACCCACCGGTTCAATCTCAACGCGCAGTATGTGATGCCCAAGACGGGAATCATCATCAAGCCGGTGGTCAGCGTAAACTTCTCCAAGAACGACTACAAGATGAAGAACGTGGAAGTGCCGAGCGAAGACAAGACTTCCTTCGTGACCAAAGATTGCCGACGCTTCCATGATGACTATCTCTCCCTGTTCGGACAATTGGAGGTGGGCGTGACCGACAAGCCCTGGGCTGATGCTTTCTTCGTCTCAGGTTCTTTCTCGAAAATCGACAAGGAGCTGCAAAGCGGATCTCTGCAATCGTGGGTCTACGGCATGGCAGAAAGGAAAACGAAGTCGTCCAACATATCCGCACGATACAACAAGGCTGACTTCTTGGTAAAGAACCTTGATTTCAACGCCTCCCTCTCACACACGTGGGATCACTCACAGACCGTGGACACCGTCTACCGCAAATACTACTGGGACGGTTCATACATCAAGAACGCTTCCAGCGAAATCAGAGGGCGCGGGAAGTCCTTGCGCCACTATAACCGTCCGATGACGGTTGTGCGTTCCAATGCCGAGTATCGGATTAACGACAGGCACAGCTTGAGCCTGAACTACTTGATGAACCGCACAGGAAACAAGCAGTATGACAACATGGACGAGACTTATGTCCCCACCAACGATGTGCTGGTCAAGCATATAGTGGGATTGTCCTATAACCAGTCTTTCTTCGGCGGGAAGCTCGACAATGTGTTCTTCGTGAAGGACTACATCAATCACCTGAAGGTGGAGCAGACGGAATTGTCGTCCATCACAGGATCGGATGAGGTGAAGCCGAGCGACACGCAAAGCTACCGGGGCTATGGCGTCGGCACACGCTTCACAGTCAATGAGCCGTTGGCTGTCAAGGCCTCCTATGAGCACAGTGTACGCCTGCCCATTGCGCGGGAACTGTTGGGCAACGGATCTACGATTTATCCCAACATAGCCCTGCGTCCCGAAAGCAGCGAGAACTTCAATGCAGGCTTGTTCGGGAACATCACGTTTGCACGGTCACACCATATATATTATGAAGTGAACGGATTCATCCGTCTGGTGGATGACTACATAAAGGCCACCGTGAAAGAGCAGGAAGGCATGATGCAGTATGAGAACGTGGAAGCCGTCCACATCAAGGGTGTGGAGGGAGAGATACGCTATGACTGGGCCGACAAGCTGAGCCTGATGCTCAACGCCAGCTATCAGGACTCGCGCGACCAGCGTAAATTCCTGGATAGCGGAGCCTTGTCTGCCACCTACAACAACCGTGTGCCGAACAAGCCGTGGACGTTCGTCAATGCCGAGGCCTCATATTCCTTCCGTAACGTCCTGTTGCCCGAAAGCAGCCTGAAGCTGAGTATGGACTATCAGTGGGTACACTGGTTCTACCTGACATGGGAAGCCTACGGATCTGCCAAGACAAAGCCGCGTATTCCCGAGCAGAACCTTGTCAATGCCACCGTGCAATATAGTTGGAAGGGCGGGCTGTACAACCTGTCGTTGGAATGTACCAACCTGTTCGACCGGTTGGCGTATGACAACTACATGCTTCAGAAGCCGGGGCGTGCATTCTTTGCCAAATTCAGATTATTCATTCACTAACTAACATATTAACTCATTAAAAAAAGACATGAGAAAGTTCAAATTTGTTTTGTTGGCCTTCATGGCCTTGATGACAGCTGTTTCCTTCACAGCTTGCTCGGACGACGATGACCCTGTCGTAAATCCCGAACCCGATCCCGATCCGGTAGAAGAGGTTTCTGACTATCGCTTTGAATTGTATGTATGCCCTGTGAAGCATGGTGGCATGAGCATGAACAAGAACGGCACGTTCGTGAGAAGCGTGGCCTCTCTGACTGCCGACCAGCCGATGGTGCAATTCACGAGCAAGGGCTATGAGCTTACCAGCAAATACACGATGGAAAGCATCACAAAAGGTGCATACCACTATCAGGTTCCCGAGACGGGCGATGCTTTCGTCAAATTCCGCTTTGATGTAGATGCAAACGGCGATGAATACGTAGCCGATGAGGTGAGGGTTCCCCAAGCCGGCATGAAAGAGGTTGAGGTAAACGGAGAGAAGATCACTCCCACATTCTCCGGACGCAAATACACGCACGCTTGGATAGACAACGGCAAGACACTGGTGCTCATGGGTACGAACGGAGACAAGACATTGGTGTACTGGGTGAAGCTGAATGAGGAGAACATGCAGATCATCGACAACGGCGTGCTGGACCTCACTATTCCCGAGGGCTACACGACACTCTCCACTTCAGGCATCCTGACCTATCGTGAGAAGTCCGGTGACCTGATTTACTTCTTCATTGCCAAGAACGCCAAGGGCATGACCGATGCCGAGCAATCCAAGTTGTGCATAGCTGTTATCTCTGACCCCTCCACCATGGAGGTCTCCAAGATCAATGAGGTGGACAGCAGCCTTGCACTCGAGTCTACAGCCAGTGCATACGGCGAGTTGATGCAGAACACGGTGATGTATGATGAAAGCGGCAATCTCTACTTGGCAGGCTTGCTGAAGGATGACGGCATCGAATACGGTTCTTTGCTGCGCATGAACGCCGGCGACACAAACTTCGAAGCAGGCTATAACGCCCTGCCTAATCCCGAAGGAAAGCTCCACACGATTCAGTACCTTGGTAACGGAAAGGCATTGGCCTACATGCGCAACCACACGGCAGAGATTGCCAGTGGCGTCAAGCCCACAGCAATCGATGCGGTCAACAATTTCTACACAATTATCGACCTGAACAGCAAGACAAGAGAGCGCGTGAAGTACAACGGCACAGATCTGCCCTATTGCAGCGGCCGTTTCTCTCAGCGTTCGGCTGTCGTTGCCGGCAAAGCATATATCGGCATAGCCGACCAGACAGCACTGACAGCCGGCGTATATATATATGATATAGCTACCGGAGCAGTCGAAGAAGGCGTCAAGCTGGAGAGCGGCTTCTGCTTTGACATTATCAGAGCCATGAAGGTGAAGTGATGTGAAGCCACAACTGCTGATAGGAGCATTAAATTCAGGAAGTGGGAAGACCACTTTCACGATGGGGTTCCTGCGGATCTTGCACAAGCAAGGTCTGCAGGTTCAACCGTATAAATGCGGTCCTGACTATATCGACACACAGTTCCATTCGTTGGCGACAGGCAATCTGTCCGTCAACCTTGACACATGGTTGGCTTCGGAAGAACACGTCCGCCACATCTATGCCAAATATGGTAAAGATGCCGATGTCTGTGTGACGGAAGGTGTCATGGGCGTGTTCGACGGCTACAACAGGATGAAGGGGAGCAGTGCGGAGATAGCGATGTTGCTCGACATTCCGGTTGTGCTCGTGGTCAATGCCCGTTCAACTGCCTACACAGTGGCATCCCTGATCTACGGCGTGAAGCAGTTCTGCCCCCGAATGAGGCTTGCCGGTGTGGTGTTCAATCAGGTGTCTTCGCCCAATCATTTCGTTTTCCTGAGAGACGCATGCAAGGATGCCGGAGTGGAGTGTTTCGGTTATCTGCCCAAGTCCGAGGGATTGGACATCCCTTCGCGCCACTTGGGATTGACATTGAGTGTCAAAGAGCAGATGGACGAACAGATAGAACGTGCGGCAAGGTTGGTCGATGCGTATGTGGACGTGAGAAGGATGCTGGAGTGCTGCAGCTGCGTGTTCAAGGAGATGCCCTGCCCTGAGGCGAAGCAGGGAGCCAAATCTCTGAAGACAGCCATTGCGAGGGACGAGGCTTTCAACTTCATCTACCGTGAGAACATCGAACGGCTGAAGCAGATGGGCGAGGTAGCCTTCTTCAGCCCGTTGAAGGGAGAAGCACTGCCCGAAGCCGACTTGATCTATCTGCCCGGGGGATATCCCGAACTGTTTGCCTCACGGCTGCAAAGACACCGGCGGCTGATGAACGATTTGAGAAAGTATGCCGAAAGCGGTGGCAGGATACTGGCGGAATGTGGAGGCATGATATATCTCTCACGGGCTTTGCACTGCAAGCGAAACAGGAGATATTCCTTTTGCGACATACTGCCCTTGGAGTGCAGCATGGAGAATGCCCGCTTGCACTTGGGATACCGTGAGGCTGTCGACGCAAAAGGGAACCGTTGGCGGGGACATGAGTTCCACTATTCCGATGTTGCCACAGGGACGGAACAGTTGCCATCAATCGCACGGCAATACAACGCACAGGGCAAGGAGGTGAATACCCCGCTATATAGATACAAGAACGTGATAGCCGGATACACCCATCTCTATTGGGGAGAGACGGACATCTTAAAATTATGGGAGTAAGAGACTGATATGAACAGAATGATAATGACAGTCTGTGCGGGTTTGGCGGTTGCTCTGCTCATGCCGTCATGCCGGAACAAGAGACAGACAAGTGACGGCACCGACCGGACGAAGAGCATAGAGACAGAGCTTGCAGCCGAGATGATTGTGCCCAAATACGCACAAGGGTTCAAGGTGACATATACGGATGAGGGCTGCCTGCTCGACATCCAAGACCCGCAACGAGAGGAAGGACAGGTCTTCCATTATCTGCTGACCACAAGGGGGACGGCTGTGGGAGACGTGCCGGAAGGCTATACTCCATTGGAAGTACCCGTGAGGAGTGTCATCTGCATGACCTCCTTGCAGCTCTCCAACTTCATCAAGTTGGATGAGCTTGACCGTGTGGTCGGAATAACGAGCACACGGCATCTGTTCAACGAGGAGATGAACCAACGGCTGAAGGACGGCCGCACGCACAAGATAGGCATAGAAGGCAACTTCGACAATGAAGTGATTATCGGTGTCAATCCCGATGTCATTCTGATTTCGCCCTTCAAGCGCGGCGGCTACGAGGCATTGAAGGAAGTCGGTATTCCCTTGATACCTCACTTGGGATACAAGGAGATGACACCATTGGGACAGGCCGAATGGATCAAGTTTGTCGGTCTGCTGACAGGACAGACCGAGAAGGCCAACCGCCTTTTTGCGGAGATAGAGACCAAATACAACAGCCTTAAAGAGCTGACGGAAAAGGTGGCAGAGCGTCCCGTCGTGTTCAGCGGCGAGCTTCGTGGCGGCAACTGGTATGCCGTGGGTGGCAAGAGTTTCCTCGCCCGGCTTTTCAAGGATGCCGGTGCAGACTATTTCCTGCCGGACGACGAACATTCAGGAGGCGTGACGCTCGACTTCGAGACCGTCTACAGCCGGGCAGCAAAGGCACAGTACTGGCGTATCGTGAACAGCTATCAGGGGACATTCTCCTACGAGGCCCTGAAAGAAGAGGACGGACGTTATGCCGACTTCGACGCCTTCAAGAACAAGGGTGTGATCTACTGCAACATGCGCGAAGTTCCTTTCTATGAAAGCATGCCGACACATCCCGAGGTGGTGCTGTCTGACTTGATAAAGGTTTTCCATCCCCGGTTGTTGCCCGACGACTACAAGCCCACTTTCTACGCGCTGCTGAAATGAGAAGAAATGTCACGTTCTCCATGCTGGTGCTTGTCGCATCCATCTTCGCACTGTTCTTCCTGAACCTGCTGTTAGGTTCCGTCCACATCCCTGCCGGTTCAGTATGGAACATCCTTTTCGGCGGCGGAGAGGAGGAGTCTGTCATTTGGCAGAACATCGTATGGAAATCCCGTGTCCCGCAATCCTTGACAGCATTGGTGGCAGGAGCGGGACTGGCAGTCAGCGGTCTTCAGATGCAGACAGTGTTCCGCAATCCGTTGGCGGGACCTTCTGTCCTCGGCATCAGTTCGGGAGCCGGCCTCGGCGTGGCCTTTGTCGTGCTGCTCTCGGGAAGCATCGGCGGTGTGGCGTTAAGCACTCTCGGTCTTGTGGGAGAGCTGGCTCTGACCATCGCTGCCATCGCCGGCGCACTTTCCATCATGGCACTGATTGTCTTTGCCTCGCAGAAGGTACACGGGAACGTGACACTGCTCATCATCGGTGTCATGATTGGCTACGTGGCGAATGCAGTCATCGGCGTGCTGAAGTTCTTCAGCGTGGAAGAGGACATCCGAGCCTATGTCATCTGGGGGTTGGGCAGTTTCGCACGTGTGTCCGGCAATCAGATCACCGTGTTTGTCTGCATCATGGCGGTGTTGCTTCCGCTGTCGTTCCTGCTCATCAAGACGCTTAACCTGCTCCTGTTGGGCGATGCCTATGCACGCAACCTGGGACTGAACATCAAGCGTTCACGCCTGCTGGTAATCACAAGTTCCGGCATATTGGTGGCCATCGTTACCGCCTATTGCGGTCCCATCACCTTTCTCGGGCTGGCTGTTCCACACCTCTGCCGTGGCATCTTCCGCACCTCCGACCACCGCATCCTCATGCCTGCCTCCCTGTTTGCAGGGGCGGCACTGGCGTTGCTCTGCAATCTCATAGCACGCATGCCGGGCTTTGAGGGGGCATTGCCGGTCAACTCGGTGACGGCATTGGTAGGTGCACCCGTGGTCATATCAGTGCTGTTCAAGAAACGACGTAACGAAATGAGCGAATGACAAGACAAGAGACCATAGACATCAGGAACCTGTCCATCGGCTATGCCGGCAGGAAAGGGACAAAGGTCATAGCCCGCAACATCAACGCCGCCATCTGTAGCGGCGAGCTGACATGCCTGCTCGGAGCGAACGGTGTGGGCAAGTCCACGCTGCTGCGCACACTATCGGCCTTCCTCCGTCCGTTGGAAGGGGAGATAAGCATCTTGGGCAAACCCCTGAAAGACTATACGGACAAACAATTGGCAACGGTCATCGGCGTGGTGCTGACAGAGAAGTGCCACCTGCGGAACATGACTGTCAGCGAACTCATCGGAATGGGACGAAGCCCGTACACAGGCTTTTGGGGAACGCTGACAAGAAATGACCGCCGCATCGTGGAGGAAGCCATCTCATTGGTCGGCATCGGTGAACTGAAAGACCGCATGGTGCAGACACTGAGCGACGGTGAGCGTCAGAAGGTGATGATTGCCAAAGCCTTGGCACAGGAGACACCAATCATCTTCCTCGACGAGCCTACTGCTTTCCTCGACTATCCCAGTAAAATCGAGATACTGCATCTGCTCCACCGCCTCTCACGCGAGATGCATAAGACCGTCTTCCTCTCCACCCACGACCTGGAACTTGCCCTCCAAATAGCCGATAAGGTATGGCTCATGGACAGACAGCGCGGTGTACGGACGGGGACACCGGAAGACTTGGCGTTGGACGGCAGTCTTGGCGGGTTCTTCCGGCGCAAGGGTGTTGCCTTCGACATACTGACAGGGCTTTACCGCATCGACAATACCTTCCATTCCGAAGTACGGCTTGAAGGCAGTGGCGCGAAGTATGCGATGGTGCAGAAGGCTCTCTGCCGCAACGGCATCAGAGCATCTTCGGAAGTCACATCGCCGACTGTCATCATTGCCGACGACACCGTGGATGGCTACACCGTCTGCCTTGCCGACGGAAGGAAGATCCGGACAAAGACCATCGGGGATTTACTTGTCGAAGTGGTGTAATCCGCCTGCGGAAGCACGCTTATTTACGGCAAAACCATATCTTTGCGCATCTAAAACCGCATACTATTATGGAGGATGTCATTATTTGCCAAGACTTCGGACGTGATTTGGCTGAGGCAATATCGGCCTGCCGGCACGACAAGCTGTTCCTTCTGACCGATGAGACCACACACCGCCTGTGCCTGCCGTTGGTCGAGAGCACCGGTGCGACAGCCGGAGCAGAAGTCATCACCATCGGTGCAGGCGACGTGAACAAGAACATCGAGACCCTCGCAGCCGTCTGGGAAGCACTGAGCGACGGCGGTGCCAGCCGCAAGTCACTGCTGGTCTGCCTTGGTGGCGGCATGGTGACAGACCTTGGCGGATTTGCAGCCTCAACATTCAAGCGCGGCATCCCGTATATCAACATACCCACGACGCTGTTGGCAATGGTCGACGCAGCAGTGGGCGGCAAGACGGCAATCAACTTCAACGGACTGAAGAATGAAGTCGGCGTGTTCCAAAAGGCAGCATGCGTGCTGATGGACACGGAGTTCCTGCGCTCGCTCGATATGCACAACATCCTGTCCGGCTATGCCGAGATGCTGAAGCACGGACTCATCAGCAACCACCGGACGCTCAACGAGCTGCTGACATTCGACCTGACCGGCATAGACTACGCACAGCTGAAGCAGATGGTAGGGACTTCGGTACAGGTGAAGGAAGACATCGTGCGTCAGGACCCGCGCGAACAGGGCATCCGCAAGGCACTGAACCTCGGACACACCATCGGTCATGCCTTCGAGTCATTTGCCCTCTCCGGTCAGCGTCCTGTACTTCACGGATATGCCGTGGCATGGGGTCTCGTCTGCGAGCTGTATCTCAGCTACATGAAAGTCGGCTTCCCCAAGGACATCATGCTTCAGGTCTGCGACTTCATACGCGGGAACTATGGTGCGTTTTCCTTCACGTGCGACGACTACCCCACTCTCTATGAGCTGATGAAGCATGACAAGAAAAACGTGGGAGGCATCATCAACTTCACGTTGCTCGGAGATGTGGGCGACATCAAGATTAACCAAACGGCAGACAGAGAAACAATATACCAGACCTTTGATTTCTTCCGCGAGAGCATGGGACTTTGACACGGCTCTTTCATTTATCCATATCCCGTGGCGTGAATATCGGTGTTGGGCGTTGGGCGTTGTAACGCATTGAAAATCAGTGTTTCCATGGCTGTACGT
>CAVDAU010000076.1:0-10030 GCA_963607015.1 Streptococcaceae bacterium | reverse complement strand
GCGCGGTGTACTGCAGTACATAGCGCGTTGTACTCGAGTACACAGCGCGGTGTACTCGAGTACAGCAATGACTGTACACACACATGTACCGGGAAAACTGCGGAAAACCGATGAAGATGTTTGGGAAGACGGGTGCGGATGAGACAGGATGCGGATTTGCGCTTGTTGCCGCAGGGGTCACGCTGCCGGGCCGGCAGAAAGAGCCTTGGCGGACAGCAATAGTCGGGAATGCTTTGTGTTCTCGGTAACTATCCCTAAATTGCACACGAATTAATCACAGTTTAATACAACAAGAAGATGAAAAAGACATTTGTGAATGTTCTCGCCTTCGCCTCGCTGGCCGTAGCCCTCGGAGCATGCTCCGGCTCACAGCAGAGCGGGACGGGAGAGAACACCGCTGCCGATGAACAGCAGATCTTCATCGGCGACGACATCGCCATCGCCCGGACGCAGTATGGCAAGATTCAGGGATACATGTCGCGCGACGTGTACACCTTCCTCGGCATCCCCTACGGTGCCAACACCGCAGGCTCGAACCGCTTCATGCCTCCGCAGGAGCCTGAGACATGGGACGGCGTGCGGCCGGCAGTCTACTACGGCAACTGCGCTCCGCAGCGCGACCCCAACTATTCCAACTCCATAGGCACGTTCCGCGACCACTGGAACTACGGCAACCTGAGCGAGGACTGCCTGGCACTGAACGTCTGGACAAAGGGCATAGCCGACGGCAAGAAGCGTCCGGTGCTCGTCTGGTTCCACGGCGGCGGCTACTCGGCAGGAAACGCCATCGAGCAGGACGGCTACCACGGCGAGAACCTTGCACGCTATGGCGACGTGGTGTTCGTGTCCGTGAACCACAGGCTGAACGTCTTCGGCTTCAGCGACTTCTCGGGCGTAGACCCGAAATACGAGGACTCCGGCAATGCCGGTACGCTTGACATGGTGGCTGCCCTGAAGTGGGTCAACAAGAACATCGCCAACTTCGGCGGCGACCCCGGCAACGTCACCATAATGGGACAGTCGGGCGGCGGTGCCAAGGTGTGCGTGCTCGTGTCCATGCCCGAGACCAAGGGGCTGGTGCATAAGGGCGTGGCCCTCAGCGGAAACTCGACCAACGCCCTGTCGCAGGACTACAGCCGCGAGCTGGGCCGATACATCGTGAAGCGTTCCGGCAAGACCGTGGAGCAGCTGCAGCAGATGCCGTGGCGCGAATACCTGGAACTGGCCAACGATGCCGCCACGGAGTTCAACAAGACAAAGGGCACCACGGGCATAATGCGTGGCGGCTTCCAGCCCGTGGCCGACGGCAAGCACATCCCCAAGGACGGCTTCTATGCCGACACGAACGCACCGTCTGCCGACGTGCCGATGATCTTCTGCTCAACGATGGCAGAGTCAAGTCCGGCTCTCTACGACCCGACGCTCGAGACGCTCGACCACGACGCACTCGTCAGTTGGGTGCAGGACAGATATAAGGACAAGGACGCCAAGGCGATTGTCGATGCCTATCAGGCGGCGTTCCCCGAGGCCAACTCGGGCGACCTGCTCGGCATGATTGTCAGTCCGCGCACGGCGGTCATCAACTCCGCCACCGCCAAGGCAGGACAGAAGGCTCCCGTCTATCTGGCATGGTTCGGCTACAACCCCTCGACGTTCAATGGCCGTGCACGTGCGTTCCACTGCATAGACATCTGCTTCTGGTTCCGCAACACGGACAGGATGGCGAGCCATTCCGGTGGCGGCGCACGTCCGCGTGCCTTGGCAGACAAGATGTCCGAGGCTCTGCTGGCGTTCATGCGCACGGGCAACCCCAACTGCTCGGCTCTGCCCGAGTGGCCGGTGTTCGATGCCACGCAGCGTGCCACGATGATGCTCAACGACCGGTGTGAGGTTCGCAACAACCCCGACGGCGAAGGCCTGAAGCTGTTCTGAGACCGGACAGTCCGGTGAAACAAAAAATTCGGGGAGACCGGCAGGTCTCCCCGAATTGGTATATAATAATATGGTGTGGCGAATCAGATGGACAGCGACTTCAGCACCTCGACAAGCTCGCGCTGGATGGGCTTGTCGTTCTTTATGGCTTTCGAGAACGGCACGTAGACAACCTTGTCGTTCTGTATGCCGACCATCACGTTGCGCTGTTCGTCCATCAGTGCGTCTATGGCTGCTGCACCGAGACGGCTCGCCAAAATCCTGTCGTGTGCCGACGGGCTTCCGCCTCTCTGAAGGTGTCCGAGGATGGTGACGCGGACGTCATACTGCGGATATTCGTTCTTCACGCGTTCGGCATAGTGCATGGCACCGCCCGTGCGAGGACTCTCGGCCACGATGACGATGCTGCTGTTCTTGGACTTGCGGAAGCCGTTCTTTATGAACTCTTCGAGCTGGTCGAACTCGGTCTCGAACTCGGGGATGATGGCTGCCTCGGCTCCGGCTGCTATCGCGCTGTTGAGCGCAAGGAAGCCTGCATCGCGCCCCATGACCTCCACGAAGAACAGTCGGTCGTGGCTCGTGGCGGTGTCGCGTATCTTGTCGACGCAACTGAGTATGGTGTTGAGCGCGGTGTCATAGCCTATGGTGGTGTCGGTGCCGTAGAGGTCGTTGTCGATGGTTCCCGGCAGGCCGATGCAGGGAACGTCAAACTCCTGTGCGAACTGGCGTGCTCCCGTGAGCGATCCGTCGCCGCCGATGATGACCAGCGCGTCTATGCCTTCCTTCTTCATGTTGTCGTAGGCAGTCTGTCTGCCCTCGGGCGTCATGAACTCCTTGCTTCGGGCTGTCTTCAGTATCGTACCGCCCTGCTGGATGATGTTGCTCACGTTCTGGCTCTTGAATTCCTTGATGTCATCGGTTATCAGTCCTTTGTAACCTCTGTAGATTCCCTTCACTTTAAGGCCATGGTATATGGCCGCACGTGTCACGGCGCGGATTGCTGCGTTCATTCCGGGTGCATCACCGCCCGAAGTGAGAATACCGATACATTTTACTTCGCTCATGGTGTCAATTATAAGATTTGGTGCTGCAAATATAAAGATTTATTGTTTCAACTTGTCGGCTACCGCTCGCGATATTTCTTCCATAAGCCATTTGGGTGTGGAGGTGGCTCCGCAGATGCCTATCGACGATGCGCCGGACAGTTCCATGCCGTCGATGTCTTCGGGGCTTTCGATGAAGTGCGTGTTCGGGTTTGCCTTCAGACATTCGCGGAACAGTACCTTGCCGTTGGAGCTTTTGTTGCTGCTGACGAAGAAGACCGTGTCGTGCTGCGCTGCAAACCGCCGGATGTTGGGAATCCTGTTGGCCACCTGCCGGCAGATGGTGTCGAACGACTCGAACGAGGCTTCGGGGGATATGTGGCTGCGGATGTACTCCACGATGTCCTTGAACTCGTCGAGCGGCTTCGTGGTCTGTGAATACAGGCGTATGCTCTTGCTGAAGTCCAGCTTCTTGGCTTCCTCAAGGCTCTCTATGACGATGGCATTGCCCTCGGTCTGTCCCACAAGTCCCAGCACCTCGGCGTGCCCGTTCTTGCCGAATATCACCGTCTGTTTCCCCGGGTCGTCCTTGCGGTCATACTCCTTCTTGATGCGCCTTTGCAGTGTCGACACCATAGGACAGGTGGCATCGATGATCTCGATGTTGTTGCGACGGGCTGTTTCGTAGGTCGCCGGTGGCTCGCCATGGGCGCGGAGCAGCACTTTGGCGTTGTGCAGGTCGGCAAGCCGGCTGTGGTCAATGGTTATCAGTCCCATCTCCTGCAGGCGTTCCACCTCGCGGCTGTTGTGCACGATGTCGCCCAAACAATACAGCGGGCCGCCTTTCTTCAGCTCTTCCTCGGCCTTGTGTATGGCGGTCGTTACCCCGAAGCAGAACCCCGAACCGTTGTCAATCTCAATCTTCGTCATCGCCTCCTATACCTTTCTTATTCCTCTATGCCGCACGCCTTGCGGTATTGCGTCATCAGCCATTCGTCCTGTTCGGCAATGCTCATGTGGCTGTTGTCGAGCAGTAGTGCGTCGTCGGCACGTCGCAGTGGCGACACCTCGCGGTTCCGGTCGATGTAGTCACGCTGTTCTATGTTGCGCCGTATCTCATCAAGATTGACATCCTGTCCCTTGATCTTCAGTTCCTCATACCGACGTTCGGCTCTGACCTGTGCCGATGCCGTGACAAACACCTTCATCTCCGCATCGGGAAACACTGCCGTGCCGATGTCGCGCCCGTCCATCACCACACCCTTGTCCTGTCCCATCGACTGCTGCTGCCTGACAAGCTCCGTGCGGACAAACGGCAGTGCGGCTATCAGGCTCACCCGTCCCGACACCTCCATGCTGCGTATCTGCGTCTCCACGTCCTTGCCGTTAAGCTCTGTCGTCTGCCGTCCTGTATCCTTGTCGGTGTAGAACTTTATGCTGATTGTGCCGAGCACGTCTTTCACGCGCTGCTCGTCCACCTTGCCGGCTGCATTGAAACAGTTATTCTCCAATGCCGCAAGGGTCACGGCGCGATACATTGCCCCGCTGTCGATGTATGTATATCCGATCTTGCGTGCCAATGCCTTGGCCATCGTGCTCTTGCCGCACGATGAAAAACCGTCTATTGCAATGTTTATCTTCTTCATCTGCAACGTTTGTCTTCTTCGTCCTTAATGATGTGGATTGTAGTTCTTCCCGTCCGTGCCGCGATGTGGCGGCTGAAACGGGCGGTAAAGGTACGCAATTTCCATCAGTAGGCTGTGTGTGGGGCGTGCCGCCCGTAGTGCGTAAAGTTAAAAAATGAAAAATGACTGCCCGTAGAGGAAATTTCCGTATGCAGCGATGTTGTATGTTGATTTTTGTTCTACCTTTGCCTGACACAATTACGAACACCAAATTTTAAATACATAATTCATGGAAATTAAAAAATCACCGAAAGCGGACCTCGAAGATAAGCGGTCTACTTGGCTGATTGTCGGTTATGTAATGGTGCTTGCAGTAATCTTTGTTGCCTTTGAATGGACAACGCGCGACGTGAAGATTGATACAAGCCAGTCCGTGACCGAGACAGTCTTCGAAGAGGAAATTGACATTCCTATCACAGAACAACCTGAGCAGGTGGCAGCTCCACCTCCAGCAGCAGCTCCCTCAATCGCAGAGACGCTGACCATCGTTGATGACGACTCTGACATTCAGGAGTCTTCCATCATGTCTTCAGAGGAAACCGGCGAAGCCGTTGAAATCAAGTATCAGGCTCCGACCGTAATCGAGGAAGAAGTGGAAGAAGAACCGAGCGAACAAGAAATCTTCCAGGTCGTAGAAGAGATGCCTGAGTATCCTGATGGCGGTCAGGCAGGTTTGCTTGCTTTCTTGAGCAAGAACATCCGCTATCCGGCCATTGCACAGGAGAACGGCGTTCAGGGTCGTGTGACTGTCCAGTTTGTGGTCAACACCGACGGTACTATCGTTGACGCAACGGTGCTCCGTGGTGTGGATCCCTACCTTGACAAGGAAGCCCTTCGAGTTGTCAACTCGATGCCGAAGTGGAAGCCGGGTAAGCAGCGCGGTAAACCGGTACGTGTGCGCTACACCGTTCCTGTGATGTTCCGCTTGCAGTAATACTGCCTGTCAGATACAGACAAGAAGCCTTAATACAAAAAAGAGGGCTGCTGGAAAGCAGCCCTCTTTTTATTAGCGGAAGCCGTGTGTCCCCGACTCATAATCCTCGTTTCATAACTCTGTAATCCTCATATCACTGCTTACGCAATAGCAATAATCCTATGTACACATCGGAACAACTACTTGACAAGATCAACGCTCACCTGTCGTTGCTGGGCTATTCGCATCATCCGGCGGGACTGTATGCCCCCATTGAATACGCACTGTCACTTGGTGGCAAGCGTCTGAGGCCGGTGCTGATGCTCATGGCCTACAACCTCTATCGCGACAATGTGGACTCCATCCTCAATCAGGCTGCGGGACTTGAAATCTACCATAACTTCACCTTGCTGCACGATGACCTTATGGACAAAGCCGACCTGCGGCGCGGCAAGCCCGTTGTCCACAAGGTGTGGAACGAGAATGCTGCCATCCTCTCGGGTGATGCCATGCTGATGCTGGCCTACAGATATGTCGCCGAAGGCTTGAAGACGAAGCACCGCTCGGCGTTCGACTTGTTCGGGCGCACGGCCATCGAAGTCTGCGAGGGACAGCAACTCGACATGGAGTTCGAGCAGCGCGAGGATGTCACCGTGGACGAGTATATCGGCATGATTCGCCTGAAGACATCCGTACTGCTGGCATGCGGACTCAAGATGGGTGCCTTGTTGGCAGACGCTCCGGCACCTGATGCCGATGCCCTGTATGAATATGGTGTGAACCTCGGCTTGGCCTTCCAGCTGAAAGACGACCTCCTTGATGTGTATGGCGACACGTCCGTCTTCGGAAAGAAGATTGGCGGCGACATCCTGTGCAACAAGAAGACCTACATGCTGATTCGTGCCGCCGAGTTGGCGTCGCCGGAGCAGAAGGCGGAGCTTGTCGGATGGGTTGAGGCTTTGAACCCCGACCCCGAGAAGAAGATTGAGGCCGTAGTCTCCATATATAATAAGGTGGGAATCCGCGAAGAGTGCGAGAGGCGGATTGATGCGTTCTCGCATCTTGCGGAGGAGAACCTCGCGGCAGTCAGCGTGCCCGAAGAACGTAAGGCAGGACTGCGTGCCATGCTCGACAAACTCAAGAAGCGCGATTCGTGATGCTTATTATCGATACGCACACACACATTTACGGCGAGGAGTTCGACGAAGACCGTGCCGCCGTGGTGCAGAGGGCACGTGAGGCAGGGGTTGTCAAAGCCTTGTTGCCGAACATTGACTCGACTACGATTGGCAGAGTTATGGGTATGTGCAGGGAATATCCCGACTTCTGCCGTCCGATGATGGGACTGCATCCCACGTCCGTGACGGCATCAAATCTCCGTTCTGAACTTAGCATTGTCCGCAAGTGCGTGGAGGAGAACCGCCCGTCGCTCGTTGCCATTGGCGAGATTGGCATCGACCTGTATTGGGACTCTACATATATAAATGAACAGATTGAAGCGTTCGAAGAACAGATCCGATGGGCATTGGAATTTGATTTGCCTGCCGTGATTCATTGCCGCAAGGCATTCGGACACATAAAAGCAGTGCTTGACAGATATAAAGGCACAGGTTTGCGCGGTGTATTCCACAGCTTTACGGCCGATGAACCGGAGGTTCGGGATATGCTTTCCTTTGAGAACTTCTACCTTGGCATCAACGGCATTGCCACGTTCAGGAAGTCGGCCTTGCCCTCAGTGCTCCCGTCAGTGCCGCTGAATCGTATTTTGCTTGAGACCGATTCGCCATATTTGGCACCCGTGCCACATCGCGGCAAGCGCAACGAAACGTCTTTTGTCAGGTTTGTCCTTGACAAAGTTGCCGAAATATACGGAATGACACCCCCTGAGGTGGCGGAGCAGACCACGGCCAATGCCGTGGCTCTGTTTGGTGACCTTTAGAGGCAGAGTGGCTCCTGTACGCTTAATTTTTATTAATTAGGAGGGGCTGCAGAAAGATAAATTGACGGTTATAAACACCGAAAGTGAAAAAAAGAATACATTTGTAGCTGAAAACACTTTGGGCTTGGGAAATTAAGTGTAAATTAGCGGCGATTTCAGGCTCAACGCTGAATGGAGAGATGCTCGAGTGGTTGAAGAGGCACGCCTGGAAAGCGTGTATACTCCAAAAGGGTATCGGGGGTTCGAATCCCCCTCTCTCCGCATAGGGAAACGATGAAAAACATAAACGAGATAACAGTAATAAAATAACAAATAATTCAATTAATTAATCTTAAAAATTAGACACACAATGAAAAAGTTATTTGCAATTGTTGCTATGATGGGTGTCCCTGCGTTTGGATCAACTCAAGTAGCTGTAGCTCAGGATGCTGCCGAGGCAACTACCGTTGAGGGCGAGAGCGTTCACAAGACTGTTAAACGTTACTTCATCGAGGGTTCTGCTTCTTTCATGTCGTTGGTTGCCATTGCATTGGTAGTCGGTTTGGCATTCTGCATCGAGCGTATCATTTATCTTTCGCTCGCTGAGATTAACACAAAGAAGTTCAGAGGTAAGGTAGAGGAAGCTCTTGAGAGCGGCGACGTTGAGTCTGCAAAGGACTTGGCTCGTAACACACGCGGCCCTATCGCTTCTATATACTATCAGGGTCTCACACGTATCGACCAGGGTCTTGACGTTGTTGAGCGTTCAGTGACATCTTTCGGTGGCGTTCAGGCAGGCTATCTTGAGAAGGGTTGCTCTTGGATTACGCTGTTCATTGCGATGGCACCGTCTCTGGGATTCTTGGGAACTGTGATCGGTATGGTCCAGGCATTCGATACCATTCAGGCAGTCGGTGATATCAGTCCTACAGTCGTTGCAGGTGGTATGAAGGTCGCCCTGATCACAACCATCTTCGGTATCGTCGTTGCACTTATCCTTCAGCTGTTCTACAACTACATCCTGTCAAAGATCGAGTCTATCACCAGCGACATGGAGGACTCTTCAGTCACTCTGCTTGACATGATCACAAAGTACAACCTGAAGTACAAAAAGTAAATCTTTTCTGTAAGGAAATAATATTATGAAGAAATTTAAAATACAAAACGCATCGGGTGCTGTGCTTTGGGTGCTTCTGCTCATCTCAATCGTAGTATTCGCGATGTTCTATCTTGGTGGCGAGGCTGCTCCGGAAGCGCGTACAGCCCTTGGCATCACTGATACGTCCATATCGATGCCTGTCAACACAGACACCTTGATTTATTGGATGTATGCCTTGATTGTAGCAACAATTGCAGTGACAGTCATTGCAGCGGTCCTCCAGTATGGTGCACTCCTCAAAGACAGCCCGAAGGCGGCTATCCGCTCCCTGCTGGGCGTTATCCTGCTCGTGGTTATATTGGTAGTTACCTACTCAATGGGTGACAACACACCTCTGACTCTCGTTGGTTATACCGGTAGCGAGAACCAGGCTCCTTGGTTGGCTATAGGCGATATGTTCGCTTACACCGTGTACCTTGAGATCGGTGCGATGGTAGTATTGATGATTGCTTTCGGCATCAGAAACAGATTAAAATTATAAGGAGAAAAATTTATGGCAAAAGGTAAAAGAGAAGTTCCTGAGTTAAACTCAAGTTCTACTGCGGACATTTCTTTCCTGCTGTTGATTTTCTTCTTGCTTACCACCTCTATGGATACCGATCAGGGTCTGGCGCGTCGTTTGCCGCCTCCACCTGAGCAGAACCAGAAGAGCGATGACATAAAGCTGAAGGAACGCAATGTGTTGCAGGTGTTCCTGAACTTTCAGAATCAGTTGCTCTGCGGTGGCGATTATCTGAACGTTGACGAGCTTCGTGCAAAGGCCAAGGAGTTCATCGCTAATGTTAACGATGACCCTTCGATGCCGGAGAAGCATGCAGTCACGACGAATCTGATAGGCAATGTCATGGCACCTACGAACCACGTAATATCTTTGCGATGCGACCGTGGTACTTCGTATGAGGCTTATGTGGCCGTTCAGAACGAGCTTGTTGCTGCTTACAACGAGCTGCGTAATGAGTTTGCAAGAGAGAGATTTGGAAAGGACTACGCTGATTGTGATGAAATACAGCAAGAGGATGTCCGCACGGTTTATCCTCAGAATATTTCGGAAGCAGAACCTAAAAAGTATGGAGATAAGTAAAGATGGGAAAATTCAATAAAACCGGTGGGCGCAAGATGCCGCAGATGAACACATCTTCGCTCCCTGACTTGATCTTCACACTGCTGTTCTTCTTCATGATGGTCACAACCATGCGTGAGGTGACGTTGAAAGTGGAGTTCCGTGCTCCGCAGGCAACCGAGCTTGAGAAATTGGAGAAGAAGTCTTTGGTCACTTTCATCTATGTCGGAAAGCCCACAATGGAGTTCCGCAAGCAGCTTGGCGATGAAACCCGTATCCAGTTGAACGACGCATTTGCCGAGGTCGCTGAGATTCAGGAC
>CAVDAU010000075.1:0-10175 GCA_963607015.1 Streptococcaceae bacterium | reverse complement strand
ATTAGTCAACGGAAGTATGGAAAAGTCAACGGTTAGTCAACGAAAACACGGGTTAGTCAACGGTTAGTCAACAGTTGGTCAATGGTTGGTCAACAGTTGGTCAACAGTTAGTAAACGCTTTTGAACTGTCTTGCGGTTTGGCGGGATTTAGTAAATTTGTGGCAGGATTAAAGATTAAAACACAGGATTATGTTCGCAAAGGAAACTTATGTGCAGCGCAGAGCCCTGCTGAAGAAGAATGTCGGCTCTGGCATATTGTTGTTCTTGGGAAATGACGAGCAGGGGCTGAACTACGCAGACAATACGTTCCGCTACCGTCAGGACTCATCATTCCTTTATTTTTTCGGAATATCACAGCCGGGGCTTGCTGCAATAGTTGATGTCGACGAGGACAGGGAGATTGTCTTCGGCGACGAACTGTCGATGGACGACATTGTGTGGACAGGTCCGGTGCCTACGCTCAAGGAGACGTGCGAGGGCGTCGGCGTGACGAGCACCATGCCTTACGGCAAGATTGAAGATTACTTGCGTGCGGCAATCGTCAAGGGACAGACCATCCATTATCTGCCGCCTTACCGTCCGGAACACAAGCTGAAGCTGCAGGACTGGCTCGGCATTCCACCGTCGCATCAGGAAGGCTCGGTGCCTTTCATCCGTGCGGTTGTCGCACAGCGCAACGTGAAGTCGGACGAGGAGATTGCCGAGATTGAAAGGGCTTGTGACATAACATCGGACATGCACATCGCTGCCATAAAGATGTTGCGCCCGGGAATGTACGAGTATGAGGTGGCTGCCGAGATTGAGTATGTGGCGAAGAAGAACAACTGCGAACTGTCGTTTGCGACCATTGCGACGAAGAACGGACAGACGCTGCACAATCATGGCTATAACAATCAGGTGAAGTCCGGCGACCTGTTCCTGATTGATGCCGGAGCAGAGTTGCCGTCGGGCTATTGCGGCGATATGTCCTCGACATTCCCTGCCGACAGGAAATTCACGCAGAAGCAGAAGGATGTCTACGTGATTCAGAACGCCATGCACACCGAGAGCGTCAAGGCTCTGCGCCCCGGGATTCCATATATGGATGTCTACGACCTGTCGGCACGTGTCTTGGTGGAAGGCATGAAGGATTTGGGACTTATGAAGGGCAATGCCGAGGATGCCGTGCGCGAAGGAGCACACGCACTGTTCTATCCGCACGGACTCGGACACATGATGGGTCTTGACGTGCATGACATGGAGAACCTTGGAGAAGTGTGGGTGGGTTATGACGGCAAGCCAAAGAGCACGCAGTTCGGCCGCAAGAGCCAGCGTTTGGCCATTCCGCTACAGCCCGGATTTGTGCACAGCGTGGAGCCCGGGATATATTTCATCCCCGAACTGATAGACCAGTGGAGGCGGGATAAGAAGTTCACCGACTTCATCAATTATGACAAGGTGGAAGCGTTCCGCGACTTCGGCGGCATCCGCAATGAGGAAGACTATCTGATTACGCCTACCGGAGCACGCCGTCTTGGCAAGAAAATCCCTCTGACACCCGATGAGGTTGAGGCTCTGAGATAAGCGGGCGGCGCACAAACGCATCACGGCTCCTGCGTTCTGCGGCAACGACAATACGTCCGCAGAATGTCAGGAGTCTTTCTTTATCTCCTCGTATTCAACGTACTCGCCGTCGTTCTTACTGAACACCTTCTTGCGTTTGGGCGTGGTGTTGCTGATTGTGGAATGGCGTTTCTCGCTGCCGATGGGACCGAAGCCCAATGAGCGGCGGATGATGTTCACAACCGTGCGTCGGCCGAGCACGATGAACAGCAATACGATTATGATGATGAAGTACTTCATGCGTGCCGGTCAGAGGTTTTGGAAGCCGGCCATTCAGAGATGGCCAGCAGAATATACCATATTATAATAAGCGCGAACCCCAATCGCCCGAAGACTGCGAGCAACGGCACGCAACCTGTCAGGAATATGAAGCGGACTTTGTTGTCTGCCCAACAGAGGCTCTTGAACTTCAGTGAGAACATCGGAATCTCCGACACCAACAGCCAGCTCGACACCATGATGCCGATGATGAGGCACAGCGTCATATAGGGAGGAGCAGCGACAAGACCGTCGTGCAATCCTGCTACGAGAGAAGCCCAAAACAGCGCATTGGCAGGAACCGCCAGCCCGATGAAGGATGTCGTCTGCCGGCTGTCGTTGTTGAACTTGGCAAGACGCAGAGCCGAGAACACGGCAATGAGGAATGCCGCATAGGGCAGAGTCGTTGAAACAAGTCCCTGTTCTCCCGACAGCAGCATACGCTCCTGAAGCAGGGAAAACACGATTGCCGCAGGCACAAAGCCGAAACTGATGTCGTCGGCAAGCGAATCTATGTCCTTGCCAATGATGGAGTGTGCATCCAAGGCGCGTGCCGCCATGCCGTCGAAGAAGTCGAATACGGCACTGCACAGGATGGCAACAAGTGCCAAATCATACTGATGATTGAACGCCATGACACAACCCACGCAGCCTGAAAGAAGATTCAGACAAGTGATGGTGTTCGGTATGTGTCGCGTCAGCCGGTTTGCCATTATTTCAGGTGTGCTATTATGGTCTGGTTGCCCACGGTGTGCTGTCCCAAGGCGACCTTGATGTCAGTGCCTAACGGCAGGAACACATCGACACGCGATCCGAGCTTGATGAATCCCATGTGTTCGTCGATATAGCACTCGTCGCCGGGGACGGCATAAGTGACAATGCGTTTCGCCATCGCACCGGCAATCTGTCGTGTCAAGACCTCAACGCCGTCGGGCGTCTTTATGACGATGGTCGAACGCTCGTTGTCGGTACTTGCCTTTGGCAGCCATGCAGCCATATACTTGCCGTCCTGATGCTCCACCTTCGTCACGGAACCCTCGACGGGATACCAGTTGGCATGCACATTGATGAGGCTCATGAATATGGACACCTGTATGCGGCGGTCGTGGAAGTACTCGTCCTCATCGACTTCCTCAACCACCACGACCTTGCCGTCGGCAGGAGCCACGACGACTTTCTCGGGACTGCCCGGGAAGAGCCTGATGGGACAACGGTAGAAATTAAGCACGATGCCATAGACAATGGCACTGATGCCCAATACGATGAAGAATGGTATCTTGGTCTCGAAAGCAAAATACAGCGCGGCGTTCACTGCCACAAGCAGTGCCAATCCGCCAATCAGCGTGTGTGTGCCTTCTTGATGTATATGTATCTTTTTAAGCCTTTTCATTACCGATAACAAAGGTTTTTGGTATATTTCCGTATAAACCAACCGCAAAAGTAAGTCTATTTTGGCAACGGGACAAAGATTTGAATGAGAAAAGAGAAACCGCAGGCGTGCAACCCGATTATTCTTTGCCGAGAAAAATAAGCGTCGTATCTTTGAGATGTTTTATATCAAGGGAAAGACAAGTTTACGTATATGCAAGACTTCGTACATCTGCACGTGCACACACAGTATTCGCTGCTCGACGGACAAGCCGGCGTGAAGAAGCTCGTGGACAAAGCCAGAGCCGACGGCATGAAGGGCATGGCTGTCACCGACCACGGCAATATGTTCGCAATAAAGGAGTTTATCAACTACACGGATAAGGTGAACGCTGCGGTGAAGGACGAGGTGTCGGACTTGAAGAAGCACATTGCCGATGTGGAAAGCGGTGCCGAGGCGTGTGACGACAAGGAGCAGACGTTGGCAGACTACAAGGAGAAACTGCAGGCTGCCGAAGGACGGCTGTTCAAACCTATTATCGGTTGCGAAATGTACGTGGCTCGCCACGGCATGCACGACCGTAACGGCAAGCAGGATCAAGGAGGATATCACCTCATTGTGTTGGCAAAGAACAGTACGGGCTACCACAACCTGATAAAGTTGGTGTCGCACGCATGGACCGAAGGCTACTACATGCGTCCGCGAACAGACAGGACGGAGCTGAAGAAATATCATGAAGGACTGATGGTCTGCAGTGCGTGTCTGGCAGGAGAAGTGCCACGGCACATAACGGCTGATGACATGGAGGGAGCGGAAGAGGCGATAAGATGGTATAAGGACGTGTTCGGCGATGACTACTATCTGGAGATGCAGCTGCATCATGCCACCGTGCCGCGTGCCAATCATGAGGCTTATCCCATGCAGCTGAAGGTCAATGAAGAGTTGCGGAGACTGTCGCAGAAATTCGGTGTCAAGTTGGTGTGTACCAACGACGTGCACTTCGTCGACGAAGAAAATGCCGAGGCACACGACCGCCTGATATGCCTAAACACGGGCAAGGACTTGGATGACCCGACGCGGATGATGTACACCAAGCAGGAGTGGTTCAAGACGCGTGAGGAGATGAATGCAGTCTTTGCCGATGACCCCGAAGCTCTGTCGAACACGCTCGAGCTGCTCGACAAGACGGAGTTCTATACCATCAACCATGCTCCCATCATGCCGTTCTTCCCCATCCCCGAGGAGTTCGGGACAGAGGAAGAGTACAGAAAGAAATTCTCGGAGGAGCAGCTGTTCGAGGAGTTCACGCGCGACGAGAACGGCAATGAGATAATGACCCGCGAGGAGGGAGAGAAGAAGATAAAGAAGCTCGGCGGTTATGACAAGCTGTATCGCATCAAGTTCGAGGCGGACTATCTGGAACAGCTGACGCTTGAGGGCGCGAAGGAACGCTATGGAGATCCTGTCGGGAACGACGTGCTGGAGCGCATCAAGTTCGAGCTTCACGTGATGAAAACCATGGGCTTCCCCGGCTACTTCCTGATAGTGCAGGACTTCATCAATGCCGGACGCAAGGAACTTGGCGTCATGGTGGGACCGGGGCGTGGCAGTGCTGCCGGCTCCGTCGTGGCATATTGCTTGGGAATAACGAAGATCGACCCCATAAAGTATGACCTGCTGTTCGAGCGTTTCCTGAACCCCGACCGCATCTCGTTGCCCGATATTGATACGGACTTCGACGACGACGGCCGTTACCGTGTGCTCGACTGGGTGACAAAGAAATACGGCAAGGAGAAGGTCGCACACATCATAACCTTCAGCACCATGGCCACGAAGATGGTCATAAAGGACGTGGCACGTGTGCAGAAGCTGCCGCTGACGGAATCTGACCGTCTGTGCAAACTTGTCCCCGACCGCATACCCGACAAGAAGCTGAACCTGCAGAATGCCATCGACTATGTGCCGGAACTACAGAAAGCCGAACGGTCGGACGACCCGTTGGAGCGCGACACGCTGAAATATGCAAAGATGCTCGAAGGGAATATCCGTGGCACAGGCATACACGCATGCGGAACAATCATCTGCCGTGACGACATAACCGACTGGGTGCCTGTGAGCACTGCCGAAGACAAGGAGACGGGAGAGAAGCTGCTGTGTACGCAGTATGAAGGCTCGGTGATTGAGGAGACCGGACTCATCAAGATGGACTTCCTCGGGCTGAAGACGCTGTCTATCCTGAAGGAAGCTGTGGACAATATCCGTGATTCGCGCGGCGTGGAGATAGATCTTGACAAGATCCCGATTGACGACCGGCTGACATATAAGCTCTATTGCGAGGGACGCACCGTGGGAACATTCCAGTTCGAGTCTGCCGGAATGCAGAAATACCTGCGGGAATTGCAGCCGTCGGTGTTTGAAGACCTCATAGCCATGAACGCCCTCTACCGTCCCGGACCTATGGACTATATCCCCGACTTCATCGACCGCAAGCACGGACGCAAGCCGATAGTGTATGACATCCCGTGCATGGAGAAATATCTGAAGGACACCTACGGCATCACCGTCTATCAGGAGCAGGTCATGTTGCTGTCGCGTCTGCTTGCCAACTTCACGCGCGGAGAGTCTGACACGCTGCGCAAGGCCATGGGAAAGAAGCTGAAGGACAAGCTGGATCATCTGAAGCCGAAGTTCATTGCCGGCGGTAAGGCCAACGGATATGACCCCGCCGTGCTGGAAAAGATTTGGGCTGACTGGGAGAAGTTCGCTTCCTATGCCTTCAACAAGAGTCACGCCACGTGCTATTCGTGGGTGGCATATCAGACGGCATATCTCAAGGCGCACTATCCTGCCGAATATATGGCTGCCGTGATGAGCCGAAGCTTGTCGAATATCGGTGACATAACGAAGCTGATGAACGAATGTAAGGCCATGGGCATACAGGTGCTGGGTCCCGATGTCAACGAGAGTAACCAGAAGTTCACAGCCAACAAGGACGGCAACATACGCTTCGGACTATGTGCCATAAAGGGGCTCGGTGCGAGTGCCGCTGACGCGATAGTGACGGAGCGCAGGAAGAACGGACAATATCAGAACATCTTTGACCTTATTCAGCGCATCAATCTCATGGCGTGCAACAGGAAGAACATTGAATGTCTGGCACAATCGGGAGCTTTTGACGCTTTCGGGCTGAAGCGCGAGCAGTATTTCGGACTGAATGTCAAGGGCGAGAGCTTCGCCGAAACGCTTGTCCGCTATGGCAACAAATATCAGGAAGACAAGTCTGCCGCCGTGAACAGCCTGTTCGGAGCCATGGAAGTGGTGCCTATAGCTACGCCTGAGGTGCCTGTCGTGGAGCCTTGGGGCGACCTTGACAGACTGAACAAGGAAAGGGATCTCATAGGAATCTACCTCTCGTCGCATCCGCTCGACAAATATTCCGTGGTGCTCAAGAACGTGGTAAACACACACCTCAACGAGCTGGAAGACCTTCAGACTCTTGCCACGCGTGGAGGACTGACGTTTGGCGGCATGGTCACATCCGTGCGTTGCGGCCTCAGCAAGAAGGGCAATCCTTATGGCATCATCAAATTGGAGGACTTCTCAAGCTCTCACGAGATTCCTTTCTGGGGCGATGACTGGGCACGCTGGCAGGGCTATCTGCAGGAGAAGATGCTCGTCTTCATGCGGGCACGTGTGCAGCCGCGCAAGTGGGGCAAGAGCGGAGACCTGGAACTGAAGATAGACAGCGTGGAACTGCTGTCCGAGGTCAACGACAAGCTGATAGAAAGGATAACGATAAGGATTCCGCTCGATGCCATTGACGACGACACCATCACGCAACTGACGGAGATGTCGAAGAAGCACCGTGGCAATTCGGAGCTTCGCTTCTGTGTGGTCGACCCCGAGACGCGGATGTCTGCCGACTTCGTGTCGCACGACAGATTGTCGGTGGATAAGGAGCTGGTCGACTTCCTTGAAGGTTCGTATGGATTGCAGTACAAGATAAATTGAGCTTGGCACACCTTTTGTCTGTGCGAAGTGTTCCGATTGTGGAAGAAACGAATAATAACCTTTTAATTCATTAGTGAATATGGCAGTAATTGAAATTAACGACGGGAATTACCAACAGGTATTGGCAGACACAAGCAAGCCTGTAGTTGTGGATTTTTGGGCAACGTGGTGCGGTCCGTGCCGCATGGTCAGCCCGATAATCGATGAGTTGGCAGAGGAATACAAGGACAAGGTTGCGATATGCAAGTGCAATGTCGACGACAGCACAGACCTGCCGTCGCAGTATGGCATCCGCAACATCCCCACTGTGTTGTTCTTCAAGAACGGCGAGCTTGTCGACAAGCAAGTTGGCTCGGCTCCGAAGCCCGCGTTCGTGGCGAAGATAGAAGCTCTGCTGAAATAAGTGAGTAGAGCCTTACGTTTAACCCTGAAAGAAAGAACTTGTTATGGCTGTCAACGACGAATTTTCGGCAGATGACATTGACGATGAGAAGACCATCGCGTTCATCAAGAACTATCTGCCGCAGGAGCTGAAGACGCGGTTTACCGACGACGAGCTGTACTATTTCCTCGACCTGATGGACGAGTACTATGTGAACAGCGGTGTACTCGACTCGGCTCCCGATGCCGACGGGTGCATAGACATCGACCTCGACAAGGTTGTCGACTACATCCTCAAGGAGTCCAAGAAAGACCGGATGGGACCTTACGGGCACGACGAGGTGCTGTTTGTCGTGCAGGGTGAGATGGACTACAACGAGTCCGTCGGATAACAGCCGCTAAACAACCAGCAATGCAACGAGTATCGCCACAATGCCGCCGAAACCATACCACAGGCGTGCATTGCGGCGACTCATCATTTTCACCGCTACCTGGGCATTCGCCGCGTTGAAGAACCATTCCCAGTTCATGACGGCAGCCAGCAGCGACACCGCCCCCATGCTGACCAATATTGTCTGTAGTATATATTTCTCCATGGTGATTCCTCTCTTGTGCTACCCCTACTCCATGCTTCCCGTCGTGAGATGCCGTGCCCCGTTGTCGGTCTCCTCTATGCAGACCTTGACGGTGTTGCCCGGCAGCAGATCCTCAATCAGCTCCGGCCACTCGATGAAGCAGACGGCACCGCTGTAGAAATAGTCCTCATAGCCCATGTCATAGACCTCGTCGAGCTTCTTGATGCGGTAGAAGTCGAAGTGGTAAATCAGTTCGCCGGTGGTGTCCGAGCGATACTCGTTGACGATGGCGAACGTGGGAGATGTCACGTTGTCCGCAACACCAAGTTCCTGACACACGGCCTTGATGAATGTTGTCTTGCCTGCGCCCATCTTGCCATAGAAGGCAAAGACCGTGTCGTCGCCCATTAGGGATACGAACTGGCGGGCGGCTTCCTGTATGTGGTCTAACGACGGTATTGTTATTTCTGCCATTGCTGTAGTGAATGATATATGCCGGTATTCTTCTTTTCAGTCTTTCTTGCGGCGTAAAGATACGGAAAAACCCTTTATGCCCCTGCACACGAGGAACATTATTATCGACAGGAATATGATGGTCGCTCCTGACGGGATGTTGTACCGGTACGACAGTGCCAGTCCGCCAAGGCAGCAGGCATAGCCGATGACTGCCGACAGCAGTATTATCCTCTTGAAGCGGTGGGTGAAGAGGTTTGCCGTCATCTGCGGAATCGTCAGCATGGATATGGCAAGGACTATCCCCACCATGCGCAGGCAAGCCACAATTGTCAGTGCTATGAATGCCATCATGACATATTCCATGGCACGCACCGGCATGCGGCGTGACATGGCAAACTCGCGGTCGAACGCCACGTAGATGATGCTGTCTGCAAACAGCACGAAGAACAGCGACACCGCTGCCGTCACTGCTGCCAGCAGTGCTATGTCGCCGGATGTAATGGTCAGTATGTTGCCGAAGAGATATGTCGACAGGTCGGCAGTGAACCCCGGCGACAGGAACGAGAAGATGATGCCCATCGCCATGCCGAATGTCCAGAACATGGCAATGGCAGAATCCTCGCGCACGTTCTTGCCACGTCCACCTATCCACTCTATGCCGAATGCCGACAGCACGGCAAATACTGCCGCCGTGAGCACCGGAGGCAAGCCGAGGAACAATCCCATGCCTATGCCGCCGAACGAGGCGTGAGCCAGTCCACCGCTGATGAACACCATGCGTCGTGACACGATGTAGGTGCCAACGGTGGCGCACGAGAGACAGGCGAGCAGACTGCCTATCAGTGCGTGTTGGAAGAATGTGTATTGTAGCAGTTCCATCTTTATACGGTGCGTATGTGCGTTTCTCTTGGGTTCTTCTCCTTATTATATATGTCAGGCTGTAGCCGGTGTGGTGTTGCCCCGCCTGTCGCCAAGCAGCATGTACGCCTCATCCTTCAGCCGGTCGGGCAGTGCAATGCCGCGCAGCTCCAGACTGTGTAGCCACCCTGCCACGTCGTCGGGCTGCATGGTGTCCAGCACCTCGCTGAAGGCGGCAACCTGTTCGTCGTCATAGCCGTCGGAAGCCATACCACGGAAGGCATCAAGCTCCTCGTCGTCATAGTACTCCACGTCCTGCTTCACCGCCAACTTCAGACAGTCCTCCACCTCACACGAGCCTCCATTGTCAAGTTCGCACGAGTCTGCACCGCAGTCTGTCACCATCTTCACTCCCGGCATTTCCTTTATCTCGCCGGCATCGAGCTTGCGCCTGAGACTGCGCGTCCTGAGCACGCCCGCTATGGCGGCCACCACCGCAAGGACTGCCAAACTTCCTATAAGTATAAACATAACCCTGTCTTTTGCGACCGCTAAATTAGTGTGCCGCCGGCCGTCCTGCAAGAGAGAGTGAGACTTTTTGCTTTGCACCGGTTCGCTACCCACGAAAGTCGGAGAGGAATATGGAAGAAAAGGTTGTTGAAGGC
>CAVDAU010000074.1:0-10219 GCA_963607015.1 Streptococcaceae bacterium | reverse complement strand
GAAAGACCGTAGGGTAAGAAATCTATTAATCCAACTTTAAGCAGTTAACGAAATGAAAATTTCACACATTGAGCATCTTGGCATTGCTGTCCCAAGCATCGAGGAAGCGTTGCCTTATTTCGAGAATGTATTAGGTCTGAAGTGTTACAGTGTTGAGGAAGTTGCCGACCAGAAAGTGAAGACGGCTTTCATCAAGGTCGGAGAGGTGAAGCTTGAGCTTTTGGAGCCGACAAGCCCCGAGAGCACCATCGCCAAGTTCATCGAGAAGAACGGCGGACACGGCGGCATGCACCACCTGGCGTTCTGCATCGAGGACGGCGTGGCAAACGCACTGGCAGAGGCAGAGACCAAGGGCGTGAAGCTGATCGACAAGGCTCCGCGCAAGGGAGCCGAGGGGCTCAACATCGCATTCCTGCATCCGAAGTCAACAGCATCAGTGCTGACCGAACTTTGCGAGAAACCGAATAAATAAACATAATCATCATTTGTACACAATGAGCAATCAGGTTGAAAAGATTAAAGAGCTTATCGAGCTTCGCACAGAAGCCCGTTTAGGTGGTGGCGAGAAGGCTATTGAGAAGCAGCACGCCAGAGGTAAGTACACAGCCCGCGAGCGCATCACGATGCTGCTCGACGAGAGCAGCTTCGAGGAAGTCGACATGTTCGTAAAGCACAGATGCACGAACTTCGGCATGGACAAGAAGCACTATTTGGGCGATGGCGTTGTGACCGGCAGCGGCACAATCGACGGCCGTCTGGTCTATGTCTTCGCACAGGACTTCACAGTGGCCGGCGGCTCACTGTCGGAGACAATGGCGCAGAAGATCTGCAAGGTCATGGATCTGGCAATGCGCATGGGTGCTCCGTGCATCGGCATCAACGACTCGGGCGGCGCACGCATTCAGGAAGCCGTGAACGCACTGGCAGGCTACTCTGAAATCTTTGAACGCAATATCCTGGCTTCGGGTGTGATCCCGCAGATCTCGGGCATCTTCGGCCCGTGTGCCGGCGGCGCAGTCTACTCCCCCGCCCTCACCGACTTCACCGTCATGATTGAAGGCACATCATATATGTTCCTGACCGGACCGAAAGTCGTCAAGACTGTCACCGGCGAGGACGTGGACGAGGAGAGCCTGGGTGGCGCAAGCGTACACTCGGCAAAGTCCGGCGTGACACACTTCACAGCCGCAACCGAGGAGGAAGGACTTGCACTTATCCGCAAACTCATCAGCTACATACCGCAGAACAACATGGAGGAGGCTCCCTCCGTTCCGTGCGACGACCCGATAGACCGTCTTGAGGACTCTCTGAACGAGATCGTTCCCGACAGCCCCAATCAGGCATACGACATGTATGAGGTCATCAGCGCTGTCGTGGACAACGGCGAGTTCCTCGAGGTTCACAAGGACTATGCCAAGAACATCATCGTCGGCTTTGCCCACATGAACGGACAGTCCGTTGGCGTCGTAGCCAACCAGCCCAAGATCATGGCAGGCGTGCTCGACTGCAACGCTTCGCGCAAGGCAGCACGCTTCGTGCGCTTCTGCGACGCATTCAACATTCCTTTGGTGACGCTCGTGGACGTTCCGGGCTTCCTGCCGGGCACAGGTCAGGAGTACAACGGCGTGATCCTGCACGGCGCAAAGCTGCTCTACGCTTACGGCGAGGCAACAGTGCCAAAGGTAACGGTCACACTGCGCAAGTCTTACGGCGGTTCGCACATCGTGATGAGCTGCAAGCAGCTCCGTGGCGACATCAACTACGCTTGGCCGACAGCCGAGATCGCAGTCATGGGCGCAGCGGGAGCCGTCAAGGTTCTCTTTGCCAAGGAAGCAAAGGATGCGGCAGACCCCAAGGCATTGCTCGCAGAGAAGGAGGCAGAGTATCAGAAGCTCTTCGCCAACCCCTACAACGCAGCACAGTATGGCTACATCGACGATGTCATCGAGCCGCGTAACACGCGCTTCCGCATCATCCGTGCCCTGCAGCAGCTGAGGACAAAGCGTCAGGAAAATCCGGCCAAGAAGCACGGCAATATTCCACTTTAATTCCACATATATCGTAAAACAGAGAATTTATGAAGAAATTAAACATCGGAATAATTCTTGCATGTGCGCTTGTCTTCTGCCTCTCGTCCTGCCGGCAGCAGTCCACGTCCAGCAAAGTATTGCTGAACGAGATCTGCATGGAGAACGTCGACGGCGTAGTCAACGACTACGGACAGCACACGCCATGGATTGAATTGTTCGTCAAATACTACGGCCCGATAGACGTTGCAGGGTATGCCGTGGAGGTTGAGGTCGACGGCAAGACAACACGCTACACCATCCCCACCGGCGACATTGCCACGAAAATCCAGCCGCGCCAGCACATCCTGCTGTGGGCCGACAACAACGACCTGCACGGAACGCTGCACACCAACTTCACGCTGGATCCCGGCAAGACGACCACCCTTCGTCTGTATGACAGCAACAAGGACTTGATAGACGAGGTGAAAATCCCCGCCAACAGCCTCAGCGCAGACCAGTCATACGGCCGCGACGGTGCACTGTACTCCGGCAATACGACAGACGCATGGAAGGTCTTCGACCACAACGACCACAACAACCCGACGACAGCCGGTGTGGCAAATGTTGTCGTAGACTCAACAGCCAAGATGCGCAACTTCGAGACGCAGGATCCTGTCGGTATCGGAATGACCATCACGGCTATGATTGTCGTGTTCGGCTGCTTGTTCCTCCTGTACAATGCGTTCAGCTTCATCGGGAAGCTCTCGATGAAGATGGCCAAGAAGAACGAGCTTAAGGCCAAGGGCGTGGCTTCGGAAGCTGCCGCAACGGCTGCGGCAAGCACGGCCGACAAGGACTATGTCCCGGGCGAAGTATATGCCGCCATCGGCATGGCTCTGCACGAGATGCAGAACGATGTCCATGACATGGAGGAGATGGTGCTCACCATCGGCAACGAACACGAGCGCACGCTCTCTCCTTGGAACGCCAAGTCAATCACAATGCGTCAAACACCCCACAGAAAATAATTAAACGGAACAATGAAAGAATACGAATATAAGATCAACGGCAACAAATACACAGTGACCGTTGGCGAGATAGAGGATAACGTTGTCAACGTAGAGGTCAACGGTGCTCCATACAAAGTGGAAATGAAGAAGGCTCCCAAGGCTGCACCCAAGGCAGCAGTGCGCCGTCCCGTACAGTCCAACCCCGCACCCGAACCGGTGGCAAAGGTCGACAAGCCTGCTGCACCCAAGGGCGGCAAGTCGGGCATCAAGTCCCCGCTGCCTGGCGTAATCCTGCAGGTCAAGGTCAACGTCGGCGACGATGTCAAGAAGGGCCAGGTACTTATGGTTCTTGAAGCCATGAAGATGGAGAACAACATCCTTGCAGACAAGGACGGCAAGGTAACAGCCATCAATGTGGCCAAGGGCGATTCAATCCTTGAGGGTACAGACTTAATCGTAATAGAGTAAAAGAATATGGGAGAGTTTTTGAATTTCTTGGGACACAACCTGCTGGACTTCTGGAACTACACCGGATACGCCAATGCTACGCTTGGCCACTGGGTAATGATAGCAGTGGGTCTGTTCTTCATATACCTGGCCGTATCGAAGGAGTTCGAGCCGATGCTGCTGATTCCTATCGGTTTCGGTATCCTGGTCGGCAACGTTCCCTTCAATCTGGACGCAGGTCTGAAAGTAGGTATCTACGAGGACAGCTCCGTGTTCAACATCCTGTACGGGGGTGTGACCAACGGATGGTATCCGCCGCTGATATTCCTCGGCATCGGTGCCATGACGGACTTCTCCGCGCTGATTTCGCAGCCGCGACTGATTCTTATCGGTGCTGCGGCACAGTTCGGTATCTTCGGTGCATACATCATGGCATTGGCACTGGGCTTCGACCCCAAGCAGGCAGGTGCAATCGGCATCATCGGTGGTGCCGACGGTCCTACGGCCATCTTCCTGTCGTCCAAGCTGGCTCCTAACCTCATGGGTGCCATCGCGGTTGCGGCATACTCGTACATGGCATTGGTTCCTGTGATCCAGCCGCCTATCATGCGTCTGCTCACCACGAAGAAGGAGCGCGTCATCCGCATGAAGGCTCCGCGCGTGGTGTCGAAGAACGAGAAGGTCATCTTCCCGATTGTCGGACTGCTGCTCACGGCAATGCTCGTGCCTTCGGGTCTGCCGCTGCTGGGTACGCTGTTCTTCGGCAACCTGCTCAAGGAGAGCGGCGTGACACGCCGTCTGGCCGAGACAGCACGCAACCAGTTGATCGATGTCGTAACGATGCTTCTCGGCTTCACCGTGGGTTGCTCCACGCAGGCTTCGGAGTTCGTCACCGTCAACTCGCTGCTCATCTTCGGTCTGGGTGCCGCTTCGTTCGTCATCGCAACAGCTGCAGGTGTAAGCTTCGTGAAGTTCTACAACCTGTTCTTGCCTAAGGACAACAAGATCAACCCGCTCATCGGCAACGCAGGCGTGTCGGCTGTGCCCGACGCTGCGCGTATCTCGCAGAACGTAGGTCTGGAATACGACCCGTCCAACTACCTGCTGATGCAGGCCATGGGCCCGAACGTTGCGGGTGTCATCGGTTCTGCCGTTGCAGCCGGTGTCCTCCTCGGCTTCTTGATCTGACGCTCAGGATTCAGGAATATACACACATCGAGAAGGCGGAGGGGCACAGAGCCTTTCCGCCTTTTCTCTTTTCGATTGGAAACCAACACACACAGAACCTACCATGGTAAATAACGAGAAATGGCTGGCGACATGGAAGAGCTACATGTATTTCATGCTCAAGAACAAGCGCAGGCCGTCAAGACACAGGGTGGAGGATAAAATCCTCGTGAACTGGGCGAAGCAGAACCGCAAGATGCGGAACAAAGGCATAATGAACAAATACCGGAAACGGATGTTTGAGATGCTGATAGCCGAAGCCGACTCCCTGCGGCGTCTGAACCAGTATGTCTATGCAGGCAAGGACAAATACCGCGACCCGAACCTGTCCGAATAAAAATCCTTAAAAGCCACATTCAAGTACGAACGGAACAGTTAATAGTAAATAAGGGACACGCTGCGGCTTGGGCTGTTACGGCGGAAATCCATACCTTTGCCGACAAATTGTGCCGCGAGAGGCACGACAACAGAAAACGCCTATGCGCAGACATCTACTATTATATCTACTTTTCACCACCATACTGTCGGGACTGACATCGGGTGCCGTGGCACAGAAGATAACCGGCATCATCACCGACTCGCTGACAAACGAGCCGCTGCTGTATGTGACCGTGCAGTATGAAGGCAAGGGCGTAGGCACGGTGTCGAACAACGACGGATACTATGAGGTGGAGACCCGCCGTGGCTGGTACACGCTGACATACAGTGCCATCGGCTACGACACCAAGCAAGTGACGTTCCAACCGGGGACACGCGAAATCAACGTGAAGCTGAAGCCGAGCGACATCATGCTGGGCGAGGTCGTGGTGAAGCCCAAACGCGAGCACTACTCGCGGCGCAACAATCCGGCGGTGGACTTCATGCGGAAGGTGATTGCCCACAAGAGGGGGCTGAAGTTAGAGCAGAAAGACTATTACTCGTACTACAAGTACGAGAAGATGAAGACCTCGCTCAACAACGTCACGGCAGAGAAGATGGAGAAGGGCGTGTACAAGAAGTTCTCGTTCTTCAAGGATCAGGTCGAGGAGTCGTCGAAGACGGGGAAGATGATTCTGCCCATATCGGTGAAGGAGACCAACTCCCGCACCATATACCGCAAGTCGCCCGAGAGCAAGAAGGAAATCATCGAGGGCATGACATCCAACGGCATAGACGAGTTCTTCAACAACGGCGACATGCTGGGCACGGTGCTGAACGACGTGTTCACGAACATAAACATCTACGACGACAACATACGGCTCCTGCAGCAGCACTTCGTCAGCCCGATAGGCAGCGGAGCCATCTCGTTCTACCAGTTCTACTTGGTTGACACCATCATGGTGGACAAGCAGATGTGCGTACACCTGAACTTCGTGCCGCAGAACTCGCAGGACTTCGGCTTCACCGGACATATCTACGTGGCCTACGACTCGACCTACGCCGTGAAGCGTTGCACGATGAACCTGCCAAAGAAGACGGGCGTGAACTTCGTGGACAACCTCGACATAGAGCAGAACTACGAACAGCTGCCGGACAGCACGTGGGTGCTGACGGACGACGACATGACCGTCGAGCTGAGCCTGATAAAAGGCACGTCGGGCATGGAGATAGAACGGACGACCAAGTACACGAAATACGACTTCGACGCCATCGAGCCTCGCCTGTTCCGCCTGAAGGGCGACGTGATCAAGGAGGCCGACATGATGAACAAGAGCGACGAATACTGGGCCGACGTGAGACAGGTGCCGCTGACGAAGAACGAGAGCACGATGGACGTGTTCATGAACCGCATCGAGCAGATACCCGGCTTCAAGTACATGATATTCGGAGCGAAGGCCGTCATTCAGAACTTCGTCGAAGTGGGAGGACGCAAGCACCCGAGCAAGTTCGACATAGGCCCCATCAACACCATGGTGACGAGCAACTACATCAACGGACTGCGCCTGAGACTCAGCGGACTGACCACCGGCAACCTGAGCCAACACTGGTTGGCAAGCGGCTACGGAGCCTACGGATTCAAGGACAAGAAGTGGTTCTATCAGGGACAGCTGGCATACTCGTTCAACAAGCGCGACTACGTGCTGTGGGAGTTCCCGCAACACTATGTGGCATTCCGCTACCAGTATGACGTGATGTCGCCCATGGACAAATATCTTGCCACGGACAAGGACAATATGTTCGTCGGCTGGAGATGGACCACGGTGGATCAGATGTCCTACATACGCGATGCCGAACTGTCCTACGTCATAGAGACAAATGCGGGACTGTCGTTCAAGGCCATAGGACGGCACCGCAACGACCAACCCACAGGTGCACTTGAGTACTGGAAGAACGACGGACAGACACCGGGCTACCTTGACGGGACGAACACGCGGGTGCATGATGTCACGACCACCGAGCTGTCGTTCACGCTGCGCTATGCCCCCGGCGAGACCTTCGTCAACACCAAGCAGAGGCGCGTGCCCGTGTCGCTCGACGCACCGATATACAGCATCTCCCACACGGTGGGAATGAAAGGCGTGCTCGGAGGCGAGTACAACTTCAACCTGACGGAGGCAAGCGTCCACCGCCGCTTCTGGATGGGTTCGTGGGGCAAGCTGGATGCCACGCTGCGTGCCGGAGCACAGTGGAACAAGGTGCCGTTCCCGTTCCTGAACCTGCCACAAGCCAACCTGTCGTACATAAACCAGCTGAACGAGACCTTCAGCCTCATAAACAACATGGAGTTCCTGAACGACCGCTATGTGTCGCTGCATCTGAAGTACGACATGGGCGGCAAGCTGCTGAACCGCATTCCGCTGATAAAGAAGCTGAAGTGGCGCGAGACGTTCAAGATACGCGGGCTGTGGGGCACGCTGACCGACCAAAACAATCCCTACAAGCAGACAAGCTCCGGCCTGTTCCTCTTCCCTATGCGCAACGGGACGGCAACGAGCTTCATCATGGATCAGAAAGAGCCGTACATCGAGGCCAGCGTCGGCATCTACAACATCTTCAAGCTGCTGCATGTGGAGTACGTGCGCCGTCTGACGTACACGGACATCCCGGGCGTGAAGAAAGGCGGCATCCGCTTCATGGTGATGATGACGTTCTGACACACACATATACAGTTAAGGAGGAAGGACACACACGATGCAGCCGTTGGCAGAACGCATGAGGCCGAAGACGCTCGACGAGTATGTCGGACAGCGACATCTCGTGGGCAAGGGAGCCATACTGAGGCAGATGATTGACTCGGGCGAGGTGTCGTCGTTCATCATGTGGGGACCTCCGGGCGTTGGCAAGACCACGTTGGCACAGATTATTGCCGGACGGCTGAAGACACCGTTCTACACGTTGAGTGCGGTGACCAGCGGCGTGAAGGATGTGCGCGACGTGATTGAACGTGCCAAGAGCAGCCGCTTCTTCTCGCAGGCCAACCCCGTGCTGTTCATCGACGAGATCCATCGCTTCAGCAAGTCGCAGCAGGACTCACTGCTCGGTGCGGTGGAGCAAGGCGTGGTGACGCTGATTGGTGCGACAACGGAGAATCCCTCGTTTGAGGTGATACGGCCGCTGCTGTCGCGCTGTCAGGTGTACACGCTGGAGCCGTTGAACAAGGACGATATGCTGGGGCTGCTGCACCGCGCCATTGCCACGGACACCGAGCTGAAGAAGCGCGACATACGCCTCGAAGAGACCACGGACATGTTGCGCTACAGCGGCGGCGATGCCCGCAAGCTCCTGAACATCCTGGAGTTGGTGGTACAGTCGGAGCCGGAAGACCCCGTGACCATAACCGACAAGATCGTGGCAAGCCGCCTGCAACAGAACCCCTTGGCATACGACAAAGACGGCGAGATGCACTATGACATCATCTCTGCCTTCATCAAGTCCATACGCGGCAGCGATCCCGACGCGGCAATCTACTGGCTGGCACGCATGGTCGAGGGAGGCGAAGACCCCGCGTTCATTGCGCGACGGTTGGTGATTTCGGCTTCCGAAGACATCGGTCTTGCCAATCCCAACGCACTGCTGCTGGCAAATGCCTGCTTCGATGCCGTGATGAAGTTGGGATGGCCCGAGGGACGCATCCCGTTGGCAGAAGCGACGGTCTATCTGGCGACAAGTCCCAAGAGCAATTCGGCATACAAGGCGATAAACGATGCCCTGGCGGAGGTGAAGCGTTCCGGCAACCAGCCCGTGCCGCTGCATCTAAGGAATGCTCCTACACAACTGATGGAACAGTTAGGATACGGCAAGGACTACAAGTATGCCCACGACTTTGCCGGACACTTCGTGAACCAGCAGTATCTGCCCGACAATCTCAAGGACACGATGTTTTGGCATCCGCAGGACAACGCCGCCGAGGATCGTCACAAGGAACGCATGACGCAGCTGTGGGGGAACAGCAAGAAATATACGACATAGCCCTCCCCTCTCAGCGGATTTAGTCTCCTCCTTGTGTCTGCACCGACACCTCCGGAGGACAAGGCTTTCCGCACAGGCTTTCACGCATACCGGAGGGCTTGTCAAGTCTTATATTTACGTTGGCACTTTCAAACGTTTTAGCCCTCTCAATGCGCATACTTATTGACAGCACGGAGTATGTCAAGATGAATAAGTTTGCAGCATAAAGGTGGTACATATGCCGGCTCAATAGATAGGAGGGATGGATGGAGGCTTGAGTTCTTTTATTATCTTTGTGCAGGAGATTGCGTGTGCGCAGTCTTGCCTACAAATAGACCAACTAAAAAAAATCAAGAAACGAAGAGGGATTCTTTGATGGTAGCGAAAGACTTTGGTCGGCCTGTAGGCACCATTGGGGAGTCCTCTTTTTCAGCATATCGTGGAGAAAAAAGAATTCATAGAGTCACGCAAGCGAGTTACTTTCGTCGACCTCTTTGCCGGTGCCGGTGGTATCAGTGAGGGCTTTATGCAAGCATATACCGACGATAAGTATTATGATTTCCGTTTAGCAAGTGACATCAATGAGAATTGCGAATTGACCCATCGGGCGCGTTATAACAATGTGCTTGGACTTGATACTGATTTCATTTGTCAAGACATTATGGAAGACTCGTTTCTTCCAAATCTATTGAAGAAACTTAAAGGACAAGAGATTGAAGTCGTGACCGGTGGCCCGAGTTGCCAGTCATTTAGTTTGGCCGGACGCAGAAAGAAACTCGACAAACGCGATGACCTCTTTTTCCACTATCTCAAAGTAATAAAGGCGTTGCGTCCCAAATATTTTGTCATGGAAAACGTCAAAGGCATCCTCACAAAAGATGAAGGACGCATCAAAGAACGCATACTCCGAGAGATTCGTTCCATCATTGACCCGATGGCTTTGCAGCAGCTCATGGACTATATTGAGATTAAGTTACGCCAACGCATAAACCCTGCTTTGTATGCCGTATTGACTATGAAGCTGCAATCGGAAGCCTACGAAGAAAATGCGGATGCAATAGAACAGGCTTTCTTTGACAATCTGGATGCCCAACTTCGCGAACTTACGACCAAGCATCTCGCTTACAATGTGAGCAAGAGCAATGATGCCGTGAATAC
>CAVDAU010000073.1:0-10398 GCA_963607015.1 Streptococcaceae bacterium | reverse complement strand
TCAACAGTTAGTAAACGCTTTTCAACGGACTTGCAGATGTGCCGGAATGAAGAGTGCCACATTACAGGCAAACAGTGCCGTAAGTCGGCCAAAAAGCGTAACTTTGCACGCGGGTGCTCCCGCACACCGCACCTGTCAAGAGAGAAATCATACATATATATAATATATGAGTACAAGAGAAAAGAAAGCCGGCAAGAAGATGCGCAAGAAAGAACTTGCCGGTATGATGGTCGACCTGTTCCGGTCGAACCCCTCGGATGCCTATTCCCCCAAGAAGATATATGAGCTGCTGCACCTGACCACGCACCCGCTGAAGATGCTGTGCATGGACATCTTGCAGGAGTGTGTCGACGACGGCTTCCTGACTACGGCGGGCAGCAACCGCTTCAAGCTGAACACGCGCGGCACGGAGATGACCGGTGTGTTCCACCGCAAGAGCAACGGCAAGAACACCTTCAGCCCCGACGACGGCAGCGACCCGATAATGATAGCCGAGCGCAACTCGGCACACGCCATGGACGGCGACAAGGTGAAGGTGATGTTCTTCGCACGCCGTCACGGCCACTCGCCCGAGGGAGAGGTGACGGAAATCGTGGAGCGCGGCAACGACACCTATGTTGGCACGCTCGACGTGTCGAAGCAGTATGCGTTTCTCGTCACCGAGAGCCGCACGCTGGCAAATGACATCTTCATCCCGCGCGACCGGCTCAAGGGCGGACAGGACGGCGACAAGGCCGTGGTGAGAATCGTGGAGTGGCCCGGTGAGGCCAAGAACCCGATAGGCGAGGTCGTGGACGTGCTCGGACGCGGAGGTGAGAACAACACCGAGATGCACGCCATCCTTGCCGAGTACGGACTGCCATATACCTATCCCAAGAACGTTGAGGATGCTGCGGAGAAGATAAGTGCGGACATCACGCCCGAGGAGATTGCACGCCGCGAGGACTTCCGCGGGGTGCTGACCTTCACCTGCGACCCCGCCGATGCCAAGGACTTCGACGACGCACTGTCGGTGCGCCAACTGGAAGACGGACTGTGGGAGGTGGGCGTACACATCGCCGACGTGACACATTATATAAAGGAAGGCTCCGTCATTGACAAGGAGGCTCTCAAGCGTTCCACGTCGGTCTATCTCGTGGATCGCACCGTGCCCATGCTGCCCGAAAAGCTCTGCAACTTCCTCTGCTCGCTGCGTCCGAACGAGGAGAAGCTGGCATATTCCGTGGTGTTCAAGATGACCGACGACGCACAGGTGCGCGACTTCCGCATCGTGCACACCGTCATCAAGTCCGACCGCCGCTTCACCTACGAGCAGGTGCAGCAGGTCATCGAGAGCGGCGACGGCCCCTATGCCAAGGAAATACTCGTGCTCGACAAGATGGCCAAGGCCCTGCGGCAACGCCGCTTCGACAACGGAGCCATCAGCTTCGACCGCTATGAGGTGAAGTTCCGTCTCGACAAGAACGGCAAGCCCACGGGTGTCTACTTCAAGGTGTCGAAGGATGCCAACAAGCTCATCGAGGAGTTCATGCTGCTGGCCAACCGCACCGTGGCGGAGCACATCGGGCGCGTGTCCAAAGGCAAGAAAGCCAAGACCTTCGTCTACCGTGTGCATGATCTGCCCGACCCTGACAAGCTCGACAATCTGTCGCAGTTCATCTCGCGCTTCGGCTACAAGCTCAAGACGCAAGGCTCCAAGTCCGACATCTCAAAGGGCATCAACCGCCTGCTCGCCGACGTGAAGGGCAAGAAGGAGGAGAACCTCATCGAGACCATCTCCATACGATCCATGATGAAGGCATACTACTCCGTGCACAACATCGGACATTACGGACTGGCATTCGACTACTACACGCACTTCACCTCGCCCATACGCCGCTATCCCGACATGATGGTTCACCGCCTGCTGACAAAATACATCGACGAGGGCGGACGCAGTGCCAACGCGCAGAAGTATGAAGGCATGTGCGAGCACGCCAGCTCCATGGAGGAGACGGCAGCCAACGCCGAACGTGCATCCATAAAGTACAAGCAGGTGGAGTTCATGCAGGACCGCGTGGGGCAGGTATTCGACGGCATCATATCCGGTGTCTGCGAGTGGGGTCTCTACGTGGAGCTGAACGACAACAAGTGCGAGGGCTTGGTGCCCATGCGCGACCTTGACGACGACTTCTACGAGTTCGACGAGAAGAACTACTGCCTGCGCGGACGGCGACACCACCATGTCTACAGCCTTGGCGACCCCATGCGCGTCAGCGTGGCGCGTGCCAACCTTGTCAAGAAGCAGCTCGACTTCGCCATTGCCGCCGATGAGGGCGGCAGCGTGTCACCGCAGCAGTCGGAGAGCACGAGCCTGCGCGTCAAGTCGCAGACGGGAAAGGGACGCGGCAGGAAGCGGTGACGGACTTCGTGTTTGGCATTGCGTCCTACTTGTCCTACCTTTGCAGGCAGAAACATACATGTACATACATACTTATATCAGTCATCTTTGACACACTTACTATATAAATGGAACAGGAATTCAGAATGGTGGCCAAGACCTTCAAAGGGTTGGAGGGCGTGCTGGCCGCAGAACTTACCGAGTTAGGAGCAAACAACATAGAGGCAGGCAACCGCATGGTGTCGTTCACCGGCGACAAGGCATTGCTCTATCGCGCCAACTTCGCCCTGCGCACGGCGGTGCGCGTGCTCAAACCCATAAAGGAATTCAAGGCACAGACAGCCGACGAGGTGTATGAGGCCGTGAAGTCGATAGAGTGGGAACAGTACATCGGCGATGGCAGAACGTTTGCCGTGGACAGCGTGGTCTTCAGCGAGGTGTTCAGACACAGTATGTTCGTGTCCTACCGTGTCAAGGATGCCATTGCCGACTACTTCCGCGAGAAGACGGGTCGCCGTCCGAGCGTGAGCGTGAAGAACCCCGACGTACTGCTGAACATCCATGTCAGCGACACCGACTGCATCCTGTCGCTCGACTCGAGCGGCGAGTCCCTGCACCGCCGAGGCTATCGCGTGGGCACCGTGGAGGCACCGCTGAACGAGGTGCTTGCCGCCGGCCTTATCCTGCTGAGCGGATGGCACGGCGAGTGCGACCTGATAGACCCCATGTGCGGCTCGGGCACCATACCCATAGAGGCTGCACTGATAGCGCGTAACATCGCGCCGGGCGTGTTCAGGCAGGACTATGCCTTCGAGAAATGGCCCGACTTCGACCGCAGTCTGTTTGAGTCCATCTATAACGACGACAGTCAGGAGCGCGACTTCGACCACAAGATATATGCCTACGACAAAGACCCCAAGGCCGTGGGCACGGCACGTGCCAACATGAAGTCTTCGGGCACGGCACGCGACATCGAGATCGACATGCGCCCCCTCAAGGACTTCGTGCAGCCCACAGAGCCGGCGGTGATGATAACCAACCCGCCGTATGGCGAACGCATATCGACAGACAACCTGTTGGATCTTTACCGCACCCTCGGCGAACGGCTGAAACACGCCTTCACGGGCAACAAGGCATGGGTCCTGAGCATGCGCGACGAGTGCTTCGACGAGATAGGGCTGAAACCCACGGTGAAGATTGATGTCTTCAACGGTGAGCTGGAGTGCCAGTTCCGCGAATATGAGATCTTCGACGGCAAATACCGCGAGTTCCGCGAAGAGGGTGACGCACTGGACAAGGAGTCGGCACGCCGCCGCGTGATGCCGGTCAAAGGCGAGAGAGGTGAAAGAGGCAAGAGGGACGACAGGCGCAGCCACAGCGAACGCCGCAGCTTTGGCGGCAGGCGTGAGTTCGGAGAGAAACATGGCTTCGGGAAGGATCGCAAGTTCGGAGACAGACGCGAATCAGGCGAGAGGCGCGGCGGCTATGGCGAGCATCGCAGCCATGACGAGAGACGCAGTTTCGGCGGCAAGCGCGAGTATGGAGAGAAACGCGGGTACGGCGAACGCCGAGGCTTCGGTGAACGCCGCTTTGAGAGCTACCCCGAGCGCAAGCGGCGCGAACAGGCAGAACGCATGAAGAACCGGAATACAAATACGGAGACAAACAATGGGAACAATGAAAATGAAGCTTAGAAGAAACACTCATCTGCTGCTGTTGATGGCACTGATGACACTCTGCAACATGGGAGCAACCGCACAACAACTGAAGAAACCCACATTGGACGATCTGTCGGCAGGCGGTTCCGGCTACCGCTTCACCGAAGACATCTACGGCCTGCAATGGTGGGGCGACACCCTGATAAAGCCCTCGGCAGACGAGGTGACGGCCGTCAATCCCAAGAACGGACAAGAGTGGCAGCTGCTGACGCGCCAACAGATTGAGGACATCGTGCAGCGCGAGACCGGCAACCAAGTGCGCATACCCAATATGGCCAACGTGCGCTTCCCATGGTCAGGCGAGACAAAAGCACTGGTGCGCAGTGCGGCAGACTACTATGTGATAGACTGGAAGACAGGCACCGTCGTCGGACACAGGACGGTGCAGCAGGGAGCACGCAATGCCGACTTCTGCACAGCATCGGGCAACGTGGCATATACCATAGACAACAACCTGTGGGTCAACGACAGCGCGGTGACCGACGAGCCGGACGGCATCGTGTGCGGACAGAGCGTGCACCGCAATGAGTTCGGCATCAACAAAGGCACATTCTGGAGTCCTGACGGCACGCAGCTGGCGTTCTACCGCATGGACGAGAGCATGGTGACGGAATATCCGCTGGTCGACATTGACACGCGGATAGCCACCGCAACCCCCGTGCGCTACCCCATGGCAGGCATGACAAGCCATAAGGTGACGGTGGGCGTGTACAGCGTGGCGACGGGCAAGACCCTGTATCTCGATGCAGGTGACCCCACCGACCGTTACTTCACCAACATAAGCTGGAGTCCCGACGGCCGCCATGTGTTCCTCATCGAGCTGAACCGCGACCAGAACCACGCCAAGCTGTGTCGCTACGACGCATCGACGGGCAAGCTCACGGACGTGCTCTATGAGGAGGAGAACCCCAAGTTCGTGGAGCCGCAGAACCCGATAGAGTTCCTGCCGTGGGACAACGGCAAGTTCATCTACCAAAGCCAGCGCGACGGATGGAACCATCTGTATGTGATGGATTTGAACGCACCTCTACAGACACCCGTGGAGCAGACTACAGCCATCGGCTCACACTACAAGGAATACCTGACGACACAGCAGCTGACGCAGGGCGAGTGGATTGTGCAGTCGGTGGTGGGCTTCAACAAAGACCGCAAGCAGGTGGTCTACACCTCGACGGAAGTGTCGCCGCTACAGACGAACATCTACGTCATCGGCACCGACGGCAAGGGATCGACGGCCATAGGCAACAACGAGGGCGTGCACAGCGCATCGCTGTCGGCATCGGGCGCGTATGTCATCGACCGCTATTCCACCCCCAACGTACCACGCAACATAGAGGTTCATCCCACGCGCGGCAACGGCAAGACACTGACACTGCTCAATGCCGAAGACCCGTACAAGGACTTCCGGATGCCGCAGATAGAGACAGGTACCATCAAGGCTGCCGACGGCAAGACCGACATCTGGTACCGCATTGCCAAGCCTGCCGACTTCGACCCGACGAAGAAATATCCCGCCATCGTCTATGTCTACGGCGGGCCGCACGCACACATGATACAGAACAGCTTCCGCTATATGCTGCGCTCATGGGACATCTACATGACCGGTCTGGGATATGTGATGTTCACCGTCGACGGTCGCGGCAGCGAGAACCGTGGCTTTGAGTTCGAGAGCGCAACGTTCCGCCACCTCGGCGTGGAGGAGTGCAAGGATCAGATCAAGGGTGTCGAGTTCCTGAAGAGCCGGCCCTACATCGACGGCAGCCGCATCGGCGTACACGGATGGAGCTTCGGCGGACACATGACCACGGCACTGATGCTGCGCTATCCGGACACCTTCAAGGTCGGCGTGGCAGGCGGACCGGTGATAGACTGGAGCTACTATGAGGTGATGTACGGCGAACGCTACATGGACACGCCGCAGACCAATCCTGAGGGCTACAAGGAGACCAACCTCCGCAACCTTGCCGGCAACCTCAAGGGCAAGTTGCTGATGATTCACGGCTATCAGGACGAGACGTGCGTGCCGCAGCACACGTTGGGCTTCATGAAAGCATGTATCGACGCGCGCACCTATCCCGACCTGTTCCTGTATCCCGGGCATAAGCACGGTGTGGCAGGGCGCGACCAGATACACCTCAACACGAAGATGGCGCAGTACTTCATAGACAACCTATAAAGAAGACATTACACACATATATATACTGACATCATTATGACGAAGATATTGCTATTAGGTTCGGGCGGACGCGAGCACGCACTGGCGTGGAAGATCGCCCAAAGCAAGCAGGTCGAAAAGCTGTATATCGCTCCGGGCAATGCCGGAACGATGCAGGTGGGCGAGAACGTGCCTCTGAAGGCTACGGACTTTGTCGCCATCAAGGCCTTTGTGCTGGAGAACGGCATTGACATGATTGTCGTTGGGCCTGAAGATCCGTTGGTGGAAGGCATCTACGACTACATAAAGGACGATGAGGCTACGAAGCACGTCGCCGTGATCGGCCCGTCCAAGTCCGGCGCACGTCTCGAGGGCAGCAAGGAGTTTGCCAAGGGCTTCATGCGCAGGCACGGAATACCCACAGCACGCTACATGAGCGTCAGCAAGGACAACCTTGAGGAGGGACTTGACTTCCTCGAGAAGGTCGATGCCCCGTATGTGCTCAAGGCCGACGGCCTTTGTGCCGGCAAGGGCGTACTGATTCTGCCAACGATAGAGGAGGCACGGCGTGAGCTGCGCGAGATGATTGGCGGCATGTTTGGCGATGCCAGCTCGACGGTGCTCATCGAGGAGTTCCTCTCGGGCATAGAGTGCTCGGTGTTCGTGCTCACAGACGGACACGACTACAAGCTGTTGCCCGTGGCCAAGGACTACAAGCGCATCGGTGAGGGCGACACGGGTCTGAACACCGGCGGTATGGGCAGCGTGTCTCCCGTGCCGTTTGCCGACGAGACATTCATGGACAAGGTGCGCACGCGCATCATTGAGCCCACCGTGAGGGGACTGGAGCAGGAGGACATACTCTACAAGGGCTTCATCTTCTTCGGACTGATAAATGTCAATGGCGAACCCTATGTCATCGAGTACAACGTGCGGATGGGCGACCCCGAGACCGAAAGCGTGATGCTGAGGATAAAGAGCGACATCGTGGATCTGTTTGACGGTGTCGCCAACGGAGACCTGAATGAGAAGACGCTGGAGATCGACCCGCGCAGTGCAGCCTGCGTGATGTTGGTCAGCGGAGGATACCCCGGGGCATACCGGAAGGGCTTCGCTATCAATGGTCTCGACGAGGCAGCAGCCTGTGGCAGCGTGATATTCCATTCGGGCACGGCCGTAAAGGACGGACACGCCGTCACCAACGGCGGACGTGTCATCGCCGTCAGCTCTTACGGAGCAACCAAGGAAGACGCGCTGAAGCAGAGCTACGCCGCAGCGGAGCTGGTCGAGTTTGAGGGCAAGTACTGTCGTCGCGATATAGGGGCTGACCTGTAAGACACATGCAACAGCAATCACGCGGTTTGTTGAGGAAGGTCGTCACGGGCAGGGCTTTGTACGTGACATCGTTCTTGGTGACTGTTGCGGGCTGGCTCGCGGCGTTCGTCCTGTCGCCGCAAGACGATATGGACGGCACGCTGTCGGCACTCTCGCTCTATCTCGTTGTGGGCTACATGCTCTTTTTCATCAACCGCACGTTCATGCTCATCCGTCCGCAGATGTCCGTGCAGATGTCTGTATTCTTCATCTTGCTGGCTGTATATGTGCCGCTTCACAGAATGTCTGTCGGCGTATTGGTGTCGTTGTGCTTCCTCGTTGCGCTGTATGCGCTGTTCAAGAGCTACCGGAGTGCCTATGCTCCGGCGTGGGTGTTCCACTCGTTTGTCGTCATAGGGCTGTGCACGGTTTTCGTACCGCGCTTCAGCTGGCTGGTGCCGCTGTTCTGGTTCGGAGCATCGCTGTTCCGCTCCATGGACTTGAAAGGCTTCGTGGCATCGGTTCTTGGCTGGCTGCTGCCGTTCTGGTTTCTTGCAGCCTATGCCGTCTTCACCGGCGATGCCGGAGTGCTGTTGCACTCGCTCGAAGGCATTTGGAGATTTGATACCGGCAATTACGGCCTCTTGCTGTCGCAGTGGCCGTTGTGGGTGTACGCCATACTGCTGTTTGTCGTCTGCTCGTCGCACTGCATGAACGTGTCCACGGAGGACAAGATGCAGGAACACTACTGCCTGCTGTTCCTTGTGGCCTCCGGTGCGTTCTCCATAGCCCTGACATTGTTGCAGCCCGGGATGTCATCCATCACGATGCCGGTTCTGTTGCTGTGCGTCAGCATGCTTGGCGGCAAGTTCATGACCACAGGAAGCAGCCGGTCGGCGAACGTGTTTTTCATTGTCATGACGGTACTGCTGGTGCCGCTGTTCCTTTATAATATGGTATGGATGCATTTGTAGAGTTGATGGTTGACTGGGGCTATGTGGGCATGTTCATCTCTGCCATCATAGCCGGAAGCGTCATTCCCTTCAGTTCCGAGCTGGTGTTCGGAAGCCTTATCTATGTGGGGCTTGACCCCGTGCTGTGTGTCATCTCCGCCACGCTCGGGAACACAATCGGCAGCATGACGATCTACTATGTCGGCTGCCTGGGCAAGGTGGAATGGATGGAGAAATACTTCCACGTGAAGCGCGAGAAGGTGGAGCGGATGCAGGACTTCCTGCAGCACAAAGGCGCACTGATGGGCTTCTTCGCCTTCCTGCCCATTGTCGGCAGCGTGATCTCGGCGGCATTGGGCTTCATGCGCAGCAATCTGACGCTGACGGTGCTGTCGATGATGACCGGCAAGGCATTGAGATACATAATCCTGGTTCTGACCATCGAGGCGGTTTTTTGAGAAGACAGAAGATGCAGAGGATGAGAGGACGGAAATTGACAATACGGTGTGCGGCGTTGCTGCTGTGCCTGTGCATGGTGCTGTGCGGCTGTGGCGGACGCAGTGGCGGCAGTACGGACGGTGACAAGCCGCTCGTGATGGTCACCATCGAGCCTGTGCGCTATTTCACGGAGCGGATAGCAGGCGGACTGGTGCAGGTGGAGAGCATGGTGCCGCGCGGCTCCAATCCCGAAGCCTACGACCCCACGCCGCGACAGATGATGAGACTGGGCGGCAGCACCGCCTATCTCGGCAACGGCGGCTACCTCGGCTTCGAACAGTCGTGGCTGGAACGGCTGCGACAGAACGCTGCCGGTACGCGCTTCTTCGACCTGTCGGAGGGCATGGATCTCATCGCCGACGGCCATGAGGCCGCAGGCATCGACCCGCACATCTGGTGCTCGTGTGCCAACGCCCGCATCATGGCACGCAACATCCTCAACGCCCTCATTCTCCTCGACGAGGCGAACGCCGGTGCCTACACTGCGGGCTGCGACAGCCTGCTCGCGGAGATCGACCGCACCGACTCCATAATAAGACAGAAGACCGGCGGCATCAAAGCGTCCCGCTCCTTCGTGATATACCATCCGGCACTGACATACTATGCCGCAGAGTACGGACTGGAGCAGATACCAATAGAGAAAGACGGCAAAGAGCCTTCGGCGGCAGGACTCAAGGACATCATCGATAGCGGTGTGGAGAAGCATGTGCGTGTGGTCTTCATCCAGCCGGAGTTCGACCGCCACAACGCCGAAGCCATTGCGGAGCAGATAGGCGCACGGATTGTGGACATCAACCCCATCTCCTACGACTGGGCGGCAGAGATGGTGCACATCGCCAAATCGCTGCAAACGGAATGATAAGGGGGGAGGAAACCAATGGAAACGACAGACAACATCATACTGAAGATACGCGGCCTGAGTGCGTCCTACGAAGGCAAGACCGTGCTGCGCGACGTGAACCTCGACGTAGCCGAACATGACTTCCTTGGCATCACGGGACCAAACGGCGGCGGCAAGACCACGCTGATGCGCTGCATCCTCGGTCTCAAGAAGCCCGACGGCGGAACCATAGACTTCGTGCGGCAGCTGCGCATCGGCTACCTTCCGCAAATAAACATGGTCGACCGCAGGTTTCCGATAACCGTCGGAGAGGTGGTGCTCTCGGGATTGCAGGACAGGGCGCATCTTATGAGCAGACATTCGGCGGCAGACCGCACGCGGGCAGACGAGGTGATGCAGCGTGTAGGCATCAGCGGCATTGCATCAAAGCCCATAGGCGAGCTGAGCGGCGGACAGGTGCAGCGTGCCATGCTGGCGCGTGCCGTCATCGACCGTCCCGAACTGCTGATACTCGACGAACCGAACACATATCTCGACCG
>CAVDAU010000072.1:0-10409 GCA_963607015.1 Streptococcaceae bacterium | reverse complement strand
GACCTCGACGAGTTGCGTCATTCGGTGCAGAACGCCAGCTACGAGCAGAAAGACCCGCTGCTGATATACAAGTTGGAGTCGGTGAAGTATTTCGATGCGATGGTGAACAACATCAACAACGACACCGTGTCCATCCTGATGCGCGGACAGATACCGATGCCTGCCGCTCCCGACAACAATCAGAGACAACCGACACAGCAGCCTCAACAGCAACCGCAGCAGCAACCGGCACAGCAATCGCAGCAACAACCTCAACAGCCGGCACAACAGCAGGCGACACAACAACCGCAGCAACAGCCTCAGCGTCCGCAACAGCCCATGCCGCAGATACGGCAGGCTGCACCCGAGCGACAGCCCGACATGAGCCGCCTGCGCGAGCAGAAGACCGACCCCAACGCCGCCGCACAGCAGGCTGCCGCCGGTCAGGACACACGCGAGCAGAGAAAGCCGGAACCGTTTGTGGCACAGAAGAGGGTCGGACGCAATGACCCGTGTCCGTGCGGCAGCGGCAAGAAATACAAGAACTGCCACGGACGCGGACTCTGAATAAGGAGGAACGTCTCTATCAGCATCCACGCCACGATGAAGAAACACTGCTACATACTGCTGCTTGGCATCCTGACACTCTCAGGATGCCAAAGCATTGCGCAGATGTCCATCGACTATCTGTCGCCTGCCGACGTGAACTTTCCCGAGCAGCTGAAGCGTGTGGCAGTGATCAACACCACACCTGCCGATGCGGCGAACACGCTGTACGCCAAATGGAAAGACCGCCCCGACACAGACGACGGGCGCAGCTACAGCAAGACGCAATATCTGCAAGGCGATGCCACGGTGGCGACGGAAGCACTGGCAACAGCATTGGCAGAGGGCAATTTCTTCGACGAGGTGATAATCAGCGACTCACTGATACACGGCGATGCGGCATCACGCCTGCTCACGTCCACGCAGGTGACAGACCTGACGCAACAGCTCGGTGCGGACTTCCTGATAGCTGTCGAAAATGTGCCGATACGCGCCGAGAGCGTGGTCGATGAGAATACGTATTATGGCATGTATATCGGTTCGACCGACGTGAAGACAGCACCCGTGGTGCGGCTGTACTTCCCGAGACACAACACCAACAACCCCGCGATAAGCCGCACAGACAGCATCTACTGGGAGAACTACAGTGCCACGTTCTACGAAGCGAAGAGAGGACTCGTCAGCGAGAGAGAGATGCTGAAACAGGCATCGGAGTTTGCCGGAACGGAAATGGCACAGACGCTTATTCCGTCGTGGCACACGGCGAGCCGGTACTACTTTGCCGGAGGGACGGTCGACATGCGCGACGCTGCCGTATCGGCACGTGAACATGATTGGGAGAGAGCCATCAGCCTGTGGCGGAACGCTTACGACAGATCAAAAGGCGGCAAGAAGAAGATGTATGCAGCCTACAACTTGGCATTGGGATACGAGATGACCGACAGCTTGGAGACTGCGGTGCGGTGGGCGCAGACGGCGAAAGACCTTGCAGCCAAGATTGACAAAATCGACGAGAGCAGCGTTGACGGACAGCAGCAGACTTCCGCTTCTCCACAATATGCGATGGCGAGCTTCTACCTGACACAACTGGAGAAACGCCGTGACGAGATGTTCAACGTGCGTATGCAGATGTCGCGCTTCAGCGAAGAATTTTGACGGCTCCGGCATCAACGTCTGTTTTTTTCTCTAACTTTGACGAACAAAAGGACAGCCCTGCAACGGCTGCTGCCCTTGCGTAAGATACATAAAGACCAACTTCACAAGTAGACACCTGCACAACATGGAACTTAAAGAGACATCACGTTCGCGCATCAAGAGCTGTATTCTGAAAGCCTTGGAACGTTACGCTACAGCCGATGCAGAGCAATCTTCTGTCACCGACATACACATCTTTGTCGACTCCACAAACGGAGAGATGGAAGTCTATGATGACGACGACACCGTGCTTGCAAGTACGGTTGTGGACGAATGGGTGTCCTACGAAGACGACGATTTCGACGACGAGACGAGCCGTCTGCTGACATCTGTCCTGAGCCGGATAAAGAACGACGGCGGATTGGACAAGGTGAACATCATCAGACCATACTCGTTCGTGCTCGTCGACGAGCGGAAAGAGACCGTTGCCGAACTGCTGCTGATGGATGACGACCTGATGATTGTCAACGACGAGTTGATGAAAGGTCTCGACGACGACCTCAACGATTTCCTCAAAGACTTGCTGAAAGACTGACGGGCAACGTCGGCATGGCACCGGTCTGTGTGCACACGTATGCCGACACATCCACAGCCAGACGGTGTGCTTCACGCACGGACTTCCCCGAGAGGATGGCTGCCGTGAATGCTCCCGTGAACGAATCGCCCGCACCAACGGTGTCTGCGACGCAGACTTTCGGCGTATCTACAAAAGACTCCGCACCATCGGTCGTGAAGACATGGCTTCCGTTGGTTCCGCACGTGAGTATCACAATCTCCAGCCCGTATTCTTTCATCAGCGCACGGCACGTCCCGCCAAAGCCGTTGGCATCAAGTCCGAACATACTGCCGACAACAGCTATCTCCTCATCGTTAATTTTCAGCACATTGCTGCGGCGCATCGACTCTTCGAGCACCTCGCGGCTATAGAAGTTCTGACGCAGATTCACGTCGAATATCTTCAGGCATCTGCCGTCCGCTGGCATGGCATCAAGGAAGTGCAGGATTGTGTTCCGGCTAACCTCACTGCGCTGTGCCAGCGATCCGAAGCAGACTGCCGAGGTGCTGCGTGCCAGCTTCTCAAGCTCTGGAGTGAAGGGAATATTGTCCCACGCCACGTTCCGGCGGATGTCGTATGTCGGAACGCCGTTGGCATCCAATTCCACCTGCACCGTACCCGTGGGAAACGGCACACGGGCAATCATCAGCTCAAGTCCCTTGTCTCCAAGAATACTCACGACACTGTCTCCGTCCTCGTCATTCCCGACAGCACTGACCACGTAGCTCTTCAGTCCGAACTGCGAAGCGTGATAGACAAAGTTGGCAGGCGCACCGCCAATCTTCTTGCCTTCGGGCAGACAGTCAAAGAGAGCCTCACCCATGCCGACCACTATATAATCCTTCATGACGTAAAAATGCTTTGATGCTATGTATAAAAGTAAAAATCTTCAGTTGCTGATCCTTCTCACGTAGGTAAACAGATAGACCACGCCGACAGCCATCACCGCCACAGCTCCTATCTGCCCAACCGCATCACCGGCAAAGCCCATGATGAGCGGAAAGACCGTGCCGCCAAACAGTCCCATAATCATCAGTCCGCTAACCTCATTCTGCTTGCTCGGCATCGACAGCAGAGCCTGCGAGAAGATAATGGGGAAGATGTTTGAGTTGCCGTAGCCGATGAGCGCGATTGCCACATACAGTCCGGCGGCACTGCGCTGCGTCAGCATCAGGAGCATGCTGGCAGCCATCATGACAATGCTGATGAGGAAGAACGTCCGGTTCTTCATGACACGCAGGAAGAACGACCCCGTAAGACAACCTGCCGTGCGGAAGATGAAATAGAGGCTTGTGGCAAAGGCGGCATCATTCAGCGTCAGCCCGAGCCGTTCCATCAGCAGTTTCGGTGCCGTGGTATTTGTGCCCACGTCAATCCCGACGTGGCACATTATGCCAATGAAGGAAAACAGCACGATGGGGTTCCCCAACAAGCGGATGCACTCGACGAATGTCGACGGCTTGCCCTCGATGGGCTTCTCGTCGATGTGTGTCATGCCGAGAGCGAGCGTGGCGACGACAGCCACCACGAGATAGATGCAGAACAGCACGCGCCAGTCATACCCCAAGTCGGGAATAATCTCCGTGGCTCCCCACATGGCCAAATAAGGCGCGAGGAACGAGGCAATGGCCTTGACGAACTGTCCGAACGTCAGCACCGATGCCAGATTGTTGCCGTTCACCACCGTGGAAATCAGCGGGTTCAGGGATGTCTGCATCAGTGCATTGCCTATTCCGAGCAGCGAGAACGAGACGAGCATGGTGTAGAAGCCGTTGCCCGTCAGCGGGAAAGCCAGCGACACGATGGTGACCACGAGCGACAGCATCACCGTCTTCTTGCGTCCGATGCGGTTCATGAGCATTCCCGTTGGCACGGCAAATATCAGGAACCAGAAGAACACTAACGACGGGAACACGTTTGCCACAGAATCTGTCAGCCGGAGGTCCTCCTTGACGTAGTTCGACGCTATGCCCACCAAGTCCACAAATCCCATGGCGAAGCAGCACAGCAGCAGCGGAATCATCTTCCCGACCGGTGCGCCCGAAGGTCTGTTGTTGTCTGTCATGATGCTTGAGTTATATTAAGTTGATATATCAATTTTGTTTCTTCCTGTTTGTCAGTCATCAGCGTCCGGCGTTCACGGCTGCAAGCCTGTAGACTGTCAGGTCTTTTACCTGACACGTACCGCCGTCATGGCAGTAGAAGTTGATGGCGTTGAACGGTTCCGAGGGGAAGACAATGTTCGTCATTGCCATACGTCCGTCGTTGACGAAAGTCTCGATGCTACAGCGGTCTACGAATATGCGCAACTGCACGTCACCCTCTTCCGTCTTCACAGCCACAGGCACCGCAAATTCATTGCTGAAGCCGGTGTCGCCACTACCCTCTCTGCTGAATGTCAGCGTGCGGGCGTTGGTGTCGAGCCTGAAGTCAACCTTTTCGCCCTTACTGTTTTCGAGCGTGAAGCCCACGATGCCTTTCTTCTGCGGACGCAACGTCATCAGCACCTCGTAAGTCCCGTCGTTGTGTTCCATTATGCGGTTTATTCTGCGGCTGTTCTTCAGTGTGAACGATTGCGAGACGGTCTTCTCCTGCCGCAAAGCCAGAAGTTCGTCCGACGGTCTTGACTGCAAGAAAGCAGTGCCGTCAAGCTCGTAGAGCGAGAGGTCGCGCGGCAGGGAGTTCGCGCTGCGGAACTGCATCGTAGGCACGTCGTTGGCATATTGCCAGTTGCTCATCCACGCTATTGCTATGCGCCGTCCTTGCGGAGCGTCGTTCCACGTCACCGTGGCATAATGGTCTTTGCCGTAGTCCATCCACTTCGTCATCGACGGACTGTCGGCCGTGAAGCGGTGTCCGTCAAACTGTCCGGTGAAGTACTGTGTGGCACTGCCGCCAAACGGTCCGCCGGGATTGATGTTGACTATCAGCACCCACTTCTTGCTGTCGCTGCCCTCCACAGGCAGTTCAAACAAATCCGGACATTCCCAAACGCCGCCATGCGCTCCCTGCCCTTCGCCGAAGCTGCTCTCGTAAGTCCACGACTTGAGGTCGGCCGACGAGTAGAACCTCACCTCCTGCCCTGCCGCCAGCACCATGATCCACCTGCCGATACTCGGCATCCACGACACTTTGGGGTCGCGGAAGTCGGCGACACCGGAGGTCAGCACCGGATTGCCGCTGTATTTCTTGAATGTCCTGCCGTTGTCGGTACTGTAGGCAATGTTCTGCATCTGTCGTGCACTCGCCCCTGTATATATCGCCACGATGGCACCGGCTCCGAAGCCTGCGGTGTTATCCGTATCGACCACTGCCGACCCGCTGAAAACCGCACCTAATCCGTCGGGAGCAAGAGCCACAGGCAGGTGCTGCCACGAAGTGAGGTCGCGGCTCACGGCATGTCCCCAGTTCATGTTTCCCCAGCGTGAACCATAGGGGTTGTACTGATAGAAGAGGTGATACTCACCATCCTTATATACCAGACCGTTGGGGTCGTTCATCCATCCGTAGGCGGGAGAGAAATGATAGGCGGGACGCAGGCGTTCGCGGTTTGACGCGTCAAACGTGTCGGAGAGCGACATTCCACCGGCAAATGCAGCGTCCTGCACCGACGGAGCAGAGCCTACCGACACATCGTGTCCGGCATCATGCGTCTGCATTGCAAAGCGCAGCACGATGTTGCGCCCGCTATATGCCGAGATGTCCACGGGAACCGTGTAGTCGATCTTGTTGACTGCCATCCTCACGTCAATGGCATCAACCTGACTATTGTCCGCAATGATGCTCAGTCTGACGCTTGGTGCCGCGTCTTCGACCGGCAGTATCAGGTATTTCTTTGTGGTATTGATGCGTACCATCACGTTGCCTCCGCCAAGGTCTGTGACCGTCAGCACGTCAGCGTCGGCAAAGGCTGCACCGGTGCATGCCGGCAAGAGGCATACCGTCAGCCATAACCGCCATATTGTTTTCCAAAGTCTGTTCATTGTTTCTGCGTTGTCTTTACGCCCTTCCCCATCATGCGGTCAATGACAAGCGCGATGGAGCCGTCGCCCGTCACGTTGCATGCCGTGCCGAAGCTGTCCATTGCTATATACAGCCCTATCATCAGTCCCTGTGCCGCCTCGTCGAAGCCCAGCATGGACTGTAGCAGTCCGAGTGCCGCCATTATGGCACCGCCAGGCACGCCCGGAGCTGCCACCATGGTGATGCCGAGCATGAAGATGAAGCCCGCGAACATGGGTAAGTCATACGACATTCCCTGCATCATCATCAGTGCCAGGGCACAGGCCACAATCTTCAGCATGCTGCCCGAGAGATGTATGGTGGCACAGAGCGGAATGACGAAACCGGCAATCTCGGGCGACACGCCGTTGCGCTTCGCCTGCTCCAGTGTCACGGGAATCGTCGCCGCACTCGACTGCGTGCCAAGTGCCGTGAAATATGCCGGAAGCATCCTGTAGAGCAGCTTCAGCGGATTGCGCTTCACGAACAGTGCGGCTATGCTGTATTGGAACAGCAGCAGGAAGACGTGCAGCGCGAAAATCACCACGATGATCTTCACGAACAGGAGCAGGATGGAGAACACCGTGCCCGTGTGTGTCATGTTGAGGAAGATGCCGAAGATATAGAACGGCAGCAGCGGCAGGATGACCGTGCTGATGGTCTTGACCATGATTTGACTGAAGTCACGCGCCACGTTCTTCAGTGCGTCGCCGGACAGGGCTGCCGTGCCCAACCCGAGCACGAACGCCAGTATCAGTGCCGACATCACGTCCATGAGCGGAGGCATGGCCACGGTGAAGTAAGGGCTTGCACCCACCGCCTCGCCGACTTCCTGAAGCGGCTGTCCGCTGTCTATCATCGACGGGAACAGCAGCGATCCGGTGCCATACGACAGGAATCCGGCAAACAGCGTGGAGCCATAGGCAATCAGCACCGTGACGAGCAGCATCTTCCCTGCCCCCTTGCCGATGTCGCCGATGGCGACGGTCACCAGTCCGAGGATAATCAGCGGCACGCAGAAGTTCAGGAACTCGCTGAAGATGGTGTTGAACGTCACGAAGATGCGCACCATCCACAGCGGCAGCACCTGCCCCACCAGCACGCCGAGTGCGATGGCAATGAGTATGCGCGGCAACAGGCCTATGTGTATCTTCTTCGTCATCTCCGCCGGTTGTTTCTTCACGATTTCTTCAGTGCCTCAATGCTCTCGCGCAGCGAACTGATGATGCTGTCGGCATCGTGCAGTTTCTTGCGCTCCAGCTCCACCACGGCAGCCGGCGCATTGGCCATGAACTTCTCGTTGCCCAACTTCTTCAGGACACCCTGCTTGAAGCCCTCCTTGGCTTTCAGCTCTTTCTCCATGCGGGCAATCTCGGCCTCCACATCCACCAGACTGCCAAGAGGCACGGCACACTCCGTCGTACCCACCATGAAGCCTGCGGCACCGTCGGGCTTCGCCGCCACGATGTCTATCGACTTCAGGTTGCACATCTTGTCGATGGCGGCGTTGTATGCCTCCACAGGATTATGCCCCACAAACTGCAGGGTCAGGGCTTCTTTCTGTGCGATATTGCGGTGCAGACGCACGGCGCGGACATTGCTGATCACGGACTTCACGGTCTCGAAGCTGCGGACGACTGCCTCATCGGCCACGCCGGCGGGCTTCATCGGGCTTACCATCAGGCTCTCGCCCTCGGTGCGTGCCGCCAGGTGCTGCCACAGCTCCTCGGTTATGAACGGCATGAACGGATGCAGCAGGTGCAGGAGCGTGTCGAAGAACTCGGTGGTCTTGTCATAGACCTCACGCGGGATGGGCTGTCCGTAGGCGGGCTTCACCATCTCGAGATACCATGCCGAGAACTCGTCCCAGAACAGCTTGTAGACCGTCATCAGTGCTTCGCTGAGCCTGTATTTGCCGAACAGGTCTGCCATCTCGGCGGCTGCCTCGCTGCACTTGGCCTCAAACCAGCGCATGGCGATGCGCGATGCCTCGGGCACCTCGGCTGTGTCGGACACCTCCCAGCCCTGCGTCAGGCGGAAGGCGTTCCATATCTTGTTGTTGAAGTTGCGTCCCTGCTCGCACAGTGCCTCGTCGAAGAGGATGTCATTGCCTGCCGGTGCAGACAGCATCAGTCCCATGCGCACGCCGTCGGCACCATACTTGTCTATCAGTTCAAGCGGGTCGGGCGAGTTGCCGAGCGACTTGGACATCTTGCGTCCCAGCTTGTCGCGCACAATGCCCGTGAAGTAGACGTTGCGGAACGGCATCTGTCCTTCATATTCGTAGCCCGCCATGATCATGCGTGCCACCCAGAAGAAGATGATGTCGGGACCCGTCACGAGGTCGTTTGTCGGGTAGTAGTACTTTATCTCGGGATTGCCGGGATGCAGAATGCCGTCGAACAGCGATATGGGCCATAGCCACGACGAGAACCATGTGTCCAGGCAGTCGGAGTCCTGCCGCAGGTCTTCGGGCTTCAGGCTTTCGTCGCCGGTCTTCTGACGTGCCAGCTGCAGGGCTTCCTCCGGTGTCTCCGCCACGACATAGCCGCCCTTGGGCATGAAGTATGCCGGAATGCGGTGTCCCCACCACAGCTGTCGGCTGATGCACCAGTCCTTGATGTTCTCCAGCCAGTTGCGGTAGGTGTTCTTGTATTTCGGCGGATAGAACTTCAGCTCGTCGTTCATCACCGGCGGCAGAGCCATGTCGGCAAAATGCCGCATCTTCAGGAACCACTGCATCGACAGCTTCGGCTCGATGGGCACATCCGTGCGCTCGCTGAAGCCCACCTTGTTGACATACGCCTCGACCTTCTCCATCAGTCCGCCATTCTCAAGGTCGGTCTCGATCCGGCGGCGCACGTCGAAGCGGTCCATGCCGACATACAGTCCGGCAGCCTCGCTGATGGTGCCGTTGTCGTTGAAGATGTCTATCGACGGCAGGTTGTGCTTCTCGCCCAGCATGTAGTCGTTCACGTCGTGTGCCGGCGTCACCTTCAGGCAGCCCGTTCCGAACTCGATGTCCACATAGCCGTCTTCGATGACGGGAATGACGCGGTTCACCAGCGGCACGATGACCTTCTTGCCGCGCAGCCAGTGGTTCTTCGGGTCTTCGGGGTTGATGCACATTGCCGTGTCGCCCATTATCGTCTCGGGACGTGTCGTGGCAACGACGGCATAGCGGCGGCCCCGGCTGTCGCGGTGAACCACCTCGCCCTCTTCGCCCGTCTCGCCCGACAGGTCGTCATCGGCGACATAGTATCTCAGGTAGTACAGCTTGCTGTGCTCCTCCTTATATATTACCTCCTCGTCGCTCAATGCCGTCAGAGCCTTCGGATCCCAGTTCACCATACGCACGCCGCGATATATCAGCCCCTTGTTGTAGAGGTCGACAAACACCTTGATGACACTGCGGCTGCGCACGTCGTCCATGGTGAAGGCCGTGCGGTCCCAGTCGCACGAAGCCCCGAGGCGGCGCAGCTGCTTCAGGATTATGCCCCCGTGCTCGTCTGTCCACTCCCATGCGTGCTTCAGGAACTCCTCGCGCGTCAGGTCACTTTTCTTTATGCCCTGCTGCGCCAGCCTGTTCACGACCTTGGCCTCCGTGGCTATCGACGCATGGTCGGTGCCCGGCACCCAGCAGGCGTTCTTTCCCTCCATGCGTGCACGGCGCACAAGGATGTCCTGAATGGTGTTGTTCAGCATGTGCCCCATGTGAAGCACGCCGGTGACGTTTGGCGGCGGAATCACTATCGTGTAAGGCTCGCGGCCGTCGGGCTTGGAGCTGAAGAGTTTGTGTTCCAACCAGTATTGATACCATTTGCCCTCCACATCGGCGGGATTGTACTTGCTTGCTAATTCCATTTTATATATGTATATATCCGTTTTTGTCTTCACTGTTGAAAATACAGCCGCAAAAATAAGAAAAACATTCCTAAGTACACATAAAGATGTCCCGAGCAAACATATTCACTTCCGTTTACCAACTGTTGACTAACCGTTGACCAACTGTTGACCAAACCCGTGTTTTCGTTGACTAACCGTTGACTTTTCCATACTTCCGTTGACTAATTCCCCGTTTGCCCGAGTCTGCACCCTAACGATGCCCATTCTAAGGGTCTAAGGATGGGCA